>JAYVDU010000190.1:0-5426 GCA_043749245.1 Bacteroidota bacterium
TTGATAGAAGTACTTCTGAAGGTGAGCGAAACATAGCAATGCTTGAAACGCTTTATAGTTGTGGCTTACGCGTAAGCGAACTTATTTCATTAAAGTTAACAAATTTACATTTCGAAGAAGGATTTATATCCGTTATAGGTAAAGGTAATAAGGAAAGGCTTATACCTATTGGTAAATCAGCTCTTAAGCTGATTCAAAATTATGTAATCAATCATCGTAATCATATTGCTATAAAAAAAAATAGTGAGGATATGATTTTTTTAAGTAAACGAGGCACTCCAATTACTCGACAAATGGTGTTTTATATATTAAAAGATTTAGCTGAAAAAGGAGGAATAAAAAAGAAATTAAGTCCACATACATTCAGGCATTCTTTTGCTACTCATCTTGTTGAAGGTGGGGCTGATTTGCGAGCAGTGCAGGAAATGCTGGGACATGAGAGCATTACGACTACCGAAATATATACACACTTGGATCACTATTTTTTACGAGAAAATATTTTAAGTTTTCATCCAAGAAATAGACAAAAAAATACTTAAAAATAAAAAGAGTTCTAAAAATATTTTTAGAACTCTTTTTGAAATTAGTTTTTAAACATCGCCAACAACTGACTTAATTTTTCTTTTAGTTCAGTACGAATAATAATTTTATCAAGGAATCCATGTTCTAATACAAACTCCGCTGTTTGAAAGCCCTTCGGTAAATCCTTACCTATTGTCTCTTTTACAACGCGAGGTCCAGCAAAACCAATTAATGCACCTGGTTCAGATATATTTAAATCGCCTAGCATAGCATAACTGGCAGTAACCCCACCTGTTGTAGGATCCGTACATAAAGAAATATATGGTATGCTGGCTTTATCCATCAATGATAATTTAGCAGCTGTTTTAGCCATTTGCATTAATGAGAACGCTGCCTCCATCATACGAGCACCACCAGATTTTGAAATAATCAAAAGCGGTGTTTTTGTTTTTAAACAAAAATCGATAGAGCGAGAAATTTTCTCACCTACAACGCTTCCCATTGATCCACCAATGAAACCAAAGTCCATACAGCAAATTACTAAATCATTGCCGTTTACCTTGCCGTAACCGCTTCTTAAGGCATCATTTAATCCGGATTTTTTGATGGTATCAACTAATCGGTCTGCATATTTTTTAGTATCCGTAAAATCTAACGGATCACCGCTCACTAAATTTTCATGTAATTCAGTAAACTGATTATCATCAAAAATAATTTCGAAATACTCCGCACTACCAATACGTTCGTGGTATCCACATTCCAAACAAACATGCTTGTTTGCCTTATGATCTTGCGCTGTATGTATTTTTTTACATGAAGGGCATTTGTACCATAATCCTTCAGGAGTCTCTCTTTTCTCTATGGTAGTAGTAGTAATGCCTTTTTTTAATCTTTTAAACCAACCCATTTTTTAAATTTTAAATTAAAAATTTTAAATTATAAATGCTTCAATTCAACATTTAAAATTTATCATTCAACATTTGTTAAGCTACTGTTATTGTTTTATCTAAATAGACGTCTTGAATGGTGTTTAATAATTCAACACCTTCTTTCATTGGTTTTTGAAATGCTTTACGTCCAGAAATTAACCCCTGTCCACCACCGCGCTTATTGATAACAGCGGTTGTTACGGCTTCAGCTAAATCAGATGCTCCTTTACTTTCTCCACCACTATTAATTAAGCCAACTTTACCCATATAGCAATTGGCCACTTGGTAACGGCATAAATCAATAGGATGATCAGTTGTTAATTCTGAATAAACCTTCGGGTGTGTTTTGCCATAATTTAAAGCAGTATATCCTCCGTTTTTATCAGACATTTTTTGTTTAATAATATCAGCTTGTATAGTCACTCCTAAATGATTTGCTTGAGAAGATAAATCCGCGGCAGTATGGTAATCAACACCATCTTTTTTAAAGGCATTATTACGTGTGTAGCACCATAATATAGTTGCCATGCCTAACTGATGAGCACGTTCAAATGCTTGTGCTACCTCAATAATTTGACGTCCAGACTCTGGAGAACCAAAATAAATAGTTGCCCCAACAGCTACAGCGCCCATGTTATAAGCATCTTCAACGGTACCAAACATTATTTGGTCAAATTTATTTGGGTAAGAAATAAATTCGTTATGATTAATTTTTACAATAAAAGGAATTTTATGGGCATATTTTCTGGCAACAGATCCTAAAACACCATAGGTAGATGCTACGGCATTGCAACCGCCTTCAATGGCTAATTTTACAATATTTTCGCTGTCAAAGTAAATTGGATTAGGCGCAAAAGATGCACCAGCACTATGTTCGATGCCTTGGTCAACTGGTAAAATACTCATATAACCCGTATTAGCTAATCTTCCGTTACCGTATAATTGAGCCAGACTTCTTAATACTTGTGGACTACGATTGCTATATACAAATGTTTGATCAATGAAATTTGAGTTGGGAATAACAATATGTTCTTTCGAAATTGTTTTACATGTATGGTTTAATAATCCATCAGCTTGAGTTCCTAATAAATCCGTTATTTTAGACATAGTGATTTCTTTTTTTTAAGGGTACAAATTTAATCAAATATTGATAAAATACACAAAAAAACCCCGAATGTTCGGGGTTTAATATTCATTTTAATTACTTATAGTTGAATTATTCAGCTACTTGCACCATTTTAAATGGAACATTGATGATTGCTTGGTAATCTTCACCAGCTTCTAACATATCCTCATCATCTTCTTCGTAATGCCAGTTAATAATTACAGCACTTCCTCCTTTATGAATAGACTCTAATTTTTTAAATACATCTAAAATACATTTTGATGAACTTGTATTAAAGTATTCTAATTGAATATTTACAGTGGTAATAGGCTTAGATGCAGTAGAATATTTATCTAATGAGTCAATCAATGGTTTATAAAATTCAATTGAATTTTCAGGGATTGAACGACCTTTAATTTCTAATACACCAGCTTGAATATCAAATGAGATAGTGGGTGTTTTTGGTGTGCCTTCGATAGCGTATTTTTCCATAGTGAGCTTTGTTTTTTTATATTAATTGTGGTTGTGTTACTTTTATAATTAGTGTAAAGAAAGAAACTTTCTTGTCAATTTCCAAAAAATCGTATTCTAATTTTTCACCAGTTTTTCGAGCAATATCTATCATCCCTAAACCTCCTCCACCTTTCAATGACATTTCTCCGTTATTTAATACTGATTTATAATAATCTTTAAGTTGATCCTTTGTTAATTGATTTACTTCGTCTAATCGGCTTTTAAGTCCAAATATATTATCATTTAAAATATAATTTCCTGTGATAATATTATATGCCCCTTCATTTTTTGCAATCATAAAAATTGCACTTCTGTTTTTTTCACCATTTTCATTGGTGGCATCATCCATGTGGTGATATAGGTTTTGAAGGCATTCTACCAAAACATTATATACTTTCTTTTTTGTTTTTGGTTCTTCCTGCATGTTATCCATCTTATTCTCCATAATTTGAAGAATAGAAGTGAGTAACTCCGAGGTTATATCGCCTTTAAAAGAGAGAAGAATATTATTCTTCTCCATTTTATCGTATATGTTAAATGCATCAATCATGAAACTTAGAATTGGCTTTTTTCGTTAAATTACTTCATTGTGAATGTAAATGTTTGTCCATCAACAGTAAAAGTAGCTTGATCATCTAAAGAGCCATTCCCAAAATCAACTATTCTGGTTTTAAATCCATCGGGAGTTAATTCTAAAGTACCAGATGTGATAAATTTATAATTTGAGGGTTTAAAAAGTGGGGTTGTAATATTAGTTGTAAATGTACGACCTTCTCTGTTTGTACCATTAGAAGTACCATTTATCGTAAAATCCCCGTTAGCGTTTTTAGTTAATACTTTATCACAATCATAATAAATATTCCAGCTATTAGAAGTACAGTGACCTCCAATTACCTTGGTGGTTAAAGTATTTGCAGATTTAGTGATGATTACAGAACCATCATATAAAACGCCATCAACTGTGTAATTACTGTAAGAAACTGTAGTTGTTGCAACTGCGGTGTTTGTTCCAGTAAGCATTGACCATTTGTGAGTAGACTTGATAATAATTTTACCTGATTTAACAGTACCATCATTATCAGTACAGCCAGCATAATCTATATGAAAAGTAACTGGACCGTTAATATATAATCCGGCAGCGTTTGTAATCGTATCCGACATATTAGTTGCTGCAACAGACCATGTGCCGCAAGTTGATGTTGTTTTAAATCCTTGATTTTTCGGAGAACCAGATCCTTTTGAATTTACATTGGGAGCAATGGTCATAAATTGTTGCTCGCAAATGGAATTATCAACAGCTGATTGAGTTTCATTGTCAACAACCACCTTTTTTTTACAAGATTCAAATGTAAGCATCGATATTGCTAGAAGAACAAGTGATACGACTATAGATTTTTTCATGGAGAGAAGTTTTTATAATTTGTGTTAATAAAACAAAAAAAGTGCCAAAGTTTATATCAAATATAAAAAAAATCTTTATTTAAAAAACTTTTTTTTATTTTTTTTTTACATTTTTATTCCAATAACCAATACGTCGTCAACTTGTTCATAATCAGCCTTCCAATCGTTAAATTGATTCTCCAATTCTTGTTTTTGTTCATTCATCGTTAAATGATGTATGGACAATAAGTTTTGATAGAATTTTTTTACCATAAATTTTTTACCTTTTTCGCCACCAAACTGATCAGCATAGCCATCACTATACAAATAAATAGAATCGTTTGTGTTTAAATGAAGAGTATGCGTTGTAAAGATTCTGTTGGAGTCTAATTGAGAACCTCCAATGGGATATTTATCACCTTCTGTTTTTTCTAACTCACCCGTCGATTTTATCAGCACTAATGTTCTGAAGGCACCAGCCCACCAGCACTCTTTTGTTTTGGTATTAATTGTTACCATTGAAATATCCATACCGTCATTGTTATCTGAATAGTGCTGATCTTGTTTTAATGCAGCCTGAACGCCTTTATGGAGTTCTTGTAAAATATCGCCAGGATTATAAATTCCTTTTTCTAACACAATTTGGTTTAATAAATTATGACCTATCATACTCATAAAGGCTCCAGGAACTCCATGTCCAGTGCAATCTACCACGGCCAGTATTTTTATATCTCCCTTTTCTTCAAACCAATAAAAATCGCCACTTACTATATCTTTTGGTTTATATAAAATAAAAGAATTCTTGAAATTTGAAAATATTGACTCTTGCGGAGGAAGAATAGCTTCTTGTATGCGCTTAGCGTACTCGATACTACTGGTTATGTCTTTGTTTTTTTGAGCTAATTCTTTAGTTCGATCTTCTACTTTATTTTCAAGTACTTTATTTATTTTTTTAATTGAATTTGTTCGGTAATTTA
>JAYVDU010000191.1:0-5423 GCA_043749245.1 Bacteroidota bacterium
GGCAGGTGTTCAATTATGGATACGCCAATATGCAGGTTCAGGTAATGGAGCTGATTTTGCAGGAGGCTTATATGTCACAAACACCGATGTATATTTAACAGGTGCTGTTACAACAGGGACAAACTTAACAACTGATGTGATTACGATGCGCTACTCTTCTGCGGGAGTATTGCAATGGGCTACTACTTATAATGGTACTGGTAATTCATTTGATTCTGGAAAATTTATAGTTAACGACGGCTCTAATAATGTTTACATTACAGGTGGCAGTTATAACGCCAGTGGTAATTTTGATTTTGTAACCATTAAATATTCACCAACAGGCGCTCAGCAATGGGTTAGCTTATATGATTATTCGGCAGGATTAGATGATGCAGGTATAAATATTGCGACTATGACCTCTAATGTAGTAGTAACGGGTGCTGTTACAAGTACAACTAATAATTACAAGGTTGCTACACTCACTTATGCACAATCAACAGGTTCGCTAACGGCTACTAATGTTGGAACTGCAACAACCACATCCAGTATTACTGCGGTTACAGATTTAGGGAAAGATGTTTCAGGAAATATTTATATCGTTGGTTCTACTTATGTGTCAGGGCAAAACCAAAATTACTACGTTCAAAAATTAAGTAATAGTTTAGCTACTATTTGGACATACACCTATAATAGCGCTTCTAATTTAGATGATATTGCCAGAGGTGTAGGCATTGATGCTTCGAATAATGTTTATTTAACTGGCTATTCTACAAGTTCCACACAAGGAAGAGATATAACTACGGTGAAGTTAAATAGTAGTGGTGCACAACAATGGGTGCAAACTATTAATGGTACAAGTAATGGTGATGATGAAGGGGCAGACATGGTAATTGATGCTACTAATAATATTTATATTACAGGTTATACCAATAGTTCTACCATAAACAAAGCCGATTATTATACTGTAAAATATAACACGGCAGGAACTAAAATTTGGGATATACAAACAGATGGCAATCATTTAAACGATAATGCTACTAACATGGCATTAGATAGTTTAAATAATGTGATTGTTACTGGACAAAGTGAAACTGCGCCCAATGTATATCAATTTTTAACAACTAAGTATATTCAAAAGGATGTAATTACGCCTACTGATTTTAATGTAGAAACACCTAAACCTAATCATTACTATTATGAAAATAAAGGGCAAATAACAAGTACAAGTATTACTGCTGTGCCTGATGTGAGATATTACACCGATAAAACATCTCCTACTTATTTTATAAAAGATAATAGCTCAAGTATTGTATTTTCTCGTATAGATACAGTAGTTGGCTCATTAGATACGTTACATCGTATTGATTTAACACATGATTTAGCAAGTTCTAATACTAGAGTATATCCGACAGATACACAAAAAGATTTTTACTTAAATTACTTTTTAGGTCATACAGGTACTACTGGTGTTGCAGGTGTATTTGGTAATAAAACATTAGTAACTACGGATTTGTACCCTAACATTGATTTAATGTATAGTAGCAATCAAAACGGTATTAAATATTATTACATCATAAAATCAGGTGGAAATCCTAAAAGTATAGGCATCACATTTACAGGAGCATCGAGTTTTAGTTTAAACGGTACAACCAACGCTTTATCTATTAATAGTAGTATTGGTAGTTTAACGTATGATAGACCAACAGCGTATCAATTAAGCGCAACCAATAGTACGATTGCTGTAACAGGTTGGACACCCGATTGGCAAACCAATGGAGCATCCAATAAATACAGATTTAATACGGGTACTTACACAAGTTCTTTAACTCTTGTAATTGAAGTAGATTTAGGAAATGCTGTTGCAATTGCACCTGCAAGCACTTTGGATAATGTAAAATGGACTACTTATTATGGTGGTAACAGTCCCGATTATTTTGCGGACGGTGCTTATTCAGCAGATGATTTTTATCACACAACAGGTGTTACGTATAGCGGTAATTATCCTTTAGTTGCAGGACAAAAAGTGATGAATACGTATTGTGATATAACTGTTACTAAATTTAATGCTAATGGATTAAAACAATGGGCTACCGTATTTGGTGGCGTTAATAATGATTTTGGTACAGGTATCGCCATTGATAACGGAAACAATCCTATTGTTGTTGGTTACAGTGGTTCACCTAACATTCCAATAGTTACACCAAGTGGAGCATATACTCATGCTTTAAACAGCGGTACAAGTTATGATGGCGTTATTCTTAAATTTAACCAATTAGGAGTAATTAATTGGTCAACCTATATGGGTAGCACGTATTTCGATGAGTTTGATAAAGTTGCTATTAATAGTACCAATGATATTTACGTAGTTGGTTTTACGGAGTATAGTGATTTCCCTTACTATGCTAATGCAAGTTTCAATCAATCTTGTGCAAGTGTTACGTATCCTGCTGGTCGCAATGGTGTTATTGTTAAGTTCACTAACTTATTCCCTGTGGCTTCTACTTGTATTGGCGGTGCTACAACGGGCGAAAAATTAGCAAACATATATATCAACAAAACAACAGATGAAGTATATGTTGTTGGTAATGGTGGTTTTGGTGTTCCTATCACAAACCCTGGTAATCACGCTCTTATTCAAACGGCTAACGCAGGTAACAACGATGCTTTTATTTTAAAATACAATGCAAGCAATACCCGTTTATGGAGTACTTATTTTGGTGGTTCAGGCGAAGATATTGTAAATACAGTTGGAATGAATAAACTTGGTCAATTATATATTGGAGGTAAAACAAACTCTGCCGATTTTAAACACAAATTTTATAATACTGGCGTTGGGTTTAACGATACTATTTTAACAAGTGGTAGCGTCGTACCATTTATTGCACGTTTTGATACCAAAGATTCATTAATATGGAGTACATATTATAAATTAAATAATCAATTATACGATGTGGTAGATTTAGCCTTTGATACAACTAATACGTTATTTGTTACAGGTACGTGTATTGGTAATGCAACTGGAACGATTTCATTTCCTAATCCCGGCACAGGTGTTTATTATAAAAACACAAATCAAGGTGGTGGAGATGCTTTTTTTGCTTCTTTTACAAAATTAGGGAGCAATTCTTGGGGAACTTATTTTGGTGGGAACAATTATGATGTATTATACGCCTTGAACTTTGGCGCTAATAATAAATTATATTTTTGTGGTAACACTGCCAGTAGTGCTAATTTCCCTTTGGCAGACAATAATGGTTATGGTACTTTGTACTCAACACTTAACGGAACAAGTGATGGTAATGCAGGTTATTTTGAAGTTGTAAGTACAATGGTTGGCATTAAAGAGTTTACTGAAAATACAGAAAGCCAAGTATTATTATTTCCTAATCCTGCACAAAGTGAAATCAATATTTTTGTAAAAGAAAATTTAGGGGTTATGAATTATGAAATGTATAATACACAAGGGCAAATTGTAAAACAAGGTGTTTTACAAAACAACAAAGTAGATATTGCTACTATTGCTGATGGAATGTATATTATTAAATTAAGTAATTCTAAAACAACAATTACTAAAAAGTTTATTAAACAATAAACAATGATAAAAAGGGGCTTGAGTATATTTTTGTTTGTAGCAAACTTAACATTAGTTGCTCAAGCTCCTATTTTATGGGATAGTTTATGTTGTGGTTCTCCCGATAGAAAAGTGGATTGCTTATTAGGTAATGACAGTCAAAATTCTTTACACGCTATTGGTGATTTTATAAAATTAGGAGCAATAAATTCGTGGGGCATTGCACGTTACAATAACAATGCGTGGGATTCTATAAAAGGGGGTATCGGTAATAGTTTGTTCGGTAATACTCCTAACTGTTGTGCATATCATTCAGATTTAGCTTGGTATAAAAACAAATTATACATTGGAGATGCTTCAATTTGGCATAATAGACAACAAGTGGGTTCTTTGGGTGTATGGGATGGTTTAAACTGGACACCTTTGCCTAATAATCCTTTTTTAAATCAAACCACAAATAGTAATTACGATAGACCAATATCTTCTTTAAATGTAATAGAAGACACTCTATATATTGGTGGGGCATTTGATTCTGTTGGTTACAATAAAATTAATTGCATCACAAAATTTGATGGCACAAATTTTTATAATTTACATTTTAATAATCCAGTAATTGGTAATTGGATAACTTGTATAGAAAAATACAAAAATGAATTATACATAGGTGGTAATTTATTAGATTCAGCTAGCGCACATATTAATAAAAATTTATTTAGAATTTTCAGATACGATGGCACAAAATGGTACTCTGTTGGTAATGGCGTTAGAGGTGGTAATGCACAAGTAAATAGTATGGTTATTTATAAAGGTTACTTGTATGTAGCAGGTTGGTTTACAAAAGCAGACGGCAACGCAGGTAATTATATTATGAAATGGGACGGTAATACATGGTTTCCCATAACAAATGGCATAGAGGGCACAAATGACGAGGTGCTTAAATTATTAGTACATAATGACAAGTTATATGTATTTGGTTCTTTTACTCAAGCAGGTGACATCCCTGCAAGTCGTATGGCAGTTTATGACGGCAAACAATGGTGTGATTTAGGAGGGCTAACCTATGGTTACGTTAAAACAGCTACTTTTTTTAAAGACACTCTTTATGTTGGTGGCAATTTTGGATATATCGGAAACCGTTATATTACTTATGTAGCCAAACGATTAGCAGGAGATTACCACGACACTTGCGGTGGTATCATAAATACCGATACATTAAATACAAATACAGAAACCAATTATACATTTAATGTTTTTCCTAATCCTTTTACAGGTAATTTAACTATACAATTCCCAAATAATTACCCGCTTAGCGAAACAAAAATATCTATCACAAATACATTAGGGCAATTAATACTCACTATTTATCCTACTAATTACAATCAATTATTAAATATATCTTCGTTATCATCGGGTATGTATTATTTAACCCTTGAGGATAATGCCAACAAAAAAATAGTGAAGATTATTAAGGAATAGTAAATACAACGATTTTTAAAATTATCCTACGATGAATACAACTAAACTTTCAGCAGAGATTATAGAATTTATAGAAAGACCTACAACGCAATCCTTTTTAATATCTGCACAACGGTATATCGACATCATAGAAAACGCAAAGAATGATAAACTTGAAGAGTTTATAGAAAAAATGCAACCTGTGTTAGTTGAACTCTATTTAGCAGGATTAAAACTTGATTTGATTGACATAAAATATTCAACTAATAGTAAGCATTTTCAAGCGATAAGTGATAATCGCTTTGATAACATCCATAAATCACTTGCTTCAATATTTAGCGAATATCCATCCACTTGGAAAGTATCAAATCCTATGGGTATAGAAAGCCAGCGTGTGTATATGAATTGGATTGAT
>JAYVDU010000192.1:0-5407 GCA_043749245.1 Bacteroidota bacterium
ACGTTCGTTCATTAGCTGTTCTACAGCCTTTATGCCAGTACCTGTAACGGATTGGTAAGTAGAAACAACGACGCGTTTAATTTTATATTTTTGATGTAAAGGATTTAAAACAACCACTAATTGGATCGTAGAGCAATTTGGGTTTGCAATAATTTTATCGGCCTTCGTTAATTGTGTCGCATTAATTTCAGGAACAATCAATTTTTTGGTCTCATCCATACGCCATGCCGAAGAATTATCTATCACGGTAATACCGGCTTCTGCAAATTTTGTTGCCCACTCTAAGGATGTGGTACCACCAGCTGAAAACAACGCAATTTGTGGCTTCATAGCTATGGCATCAGTCATCGATACTACTTTATACGCTTTTTCTTTATAAGTAATTTCTTTTCCTGCGGATTTTTCAGAAGCAACCGGAATTAATTCTGTTACTGGGAAATTGCGTTCTGCTAATACTTCTAATATTTTTGTGCCTACTAATCCTGTGGCTCCTACAACTGCTATTTTCATTGTTTCTTGTTTTTTTATTAAATGTAATTAGTTACACGCATTCTATTTTCACCACATAGGCACATAGGAAACATAGCCTATTACCGCATATTCGCACTGCCTATCAGTGTATATGGTTTTTTTAAATGTTCTATTCATTTTTATAATTAGCGTTTCTTTTTATGTTACAAAAAAGCCGAAACAATTTGCTTCGGCTTAAATCTTTAATCTGATGTTCTAAATCTTACATCTATTATTATCCATTCAACGCTTCTGCACCAGCTACAATTTCTAAAATTTCAGTTGTAATGGCTGTTTGTCGAGCTTTATTATAACTAATCTTCAAGTCGCGTAACATATCCTTAGCGTTATCAGTTGCTTTATGCATTGCTGTCATACGTGCTCCATGCTCTGATGCTACTGAGTCTAATAAGGCTTTATAAAATTGTGTTTTTAATGAGCGAGGAATTAAATCGCTTACAATAAATTCTTTGCTTGGTTCAAATATATAATCTGTAGAGCTTGTGGCTCCTTCTTTTACTGATGGAACAACCGGTAAAAATTGCTCGTCTTGTAGAGCTTGTACAGCTGCATTTTTAAACTGATTGTAAATCAACACTACTTTATCAAATTCCTTATTTGCAAAAGTGCTCATGATTTTTTCGGCAATTGGCGCAACATTATTGTACGACAAATCATCATAAATTCCTGTGACACGATGCGTAAAATCATCATCATGGATGCCTTGCGCACTATGCACACCATGCATACCGTAAGGGGTACGTTTAAAGGCATCGTTCGCTTTTTTACCGATAGATACAACCGTAATGTTTTGTCCTTGGTATTCGTTATTAATTAAATTCCAAGTTTTTTTTATAACGTTTGCATTGAAACCACCCGCTAATCCTCGATTAGAAGAAATAGCAACTAATAAAATATTTTTTGGCTGAGAAGCTCTTGCATATACATTTTCAGATGTATCTAAACTACCGCTCACATTTTGTAATATCTCCTGTAATTTATTGGCATACGGACGCATTTGCGTAATAGCATCTTGTGCACGTTTCAATTTTGCAGCACTTACCATTTTCATGGCACTTGTAATCTGCATGGTTGAACCAACCGATGTTATTCTATTTCTTACTTCTTTTAAATTTGGCATCTTTTTGAAATTTTAAATGATAAATTTTAAATGTTGGATTAACTTCATTTAAAATTTAGCATTTATCATTTAACATTTCTTTAGTTGTACTTAGCTGATAATTCTTTTGCTGTTGCTTCTAAAACACCAGTTATTTCATCATCAAATTTACCTGCTTTTAAAGCATCTAATTGCGCTTTATTTTTACGCTCGCACACATCTAAAAATTCTTTTTCAAACTCACGAACTCTACTTACCGGAATGTTACGTAATAAGTTTTTAGTTCCTAAGTAAATAATAGCAATTTGTTGTTCTACACGTAAAGGCGCAGCATTCGCTTGTTTTAAAATCTCTACGTTACGAGCCCCTTTGTCTAATACTGATTTTGTAGCAGCATCTAAGTCAGAACCAAATTTAGAGAACGCCTCTAACTCGCGGTATTGAGCTTGATCTAATTTTAAAGTACCTGCTACTTTTTTCATTGATTTAATTTGAGCGTTACCACCAACACGTGATACCGAAATACCTACGTTAATTGCCGGACGAACGCCTGAGTTAAATAAATTGGTTTCTAAAAATATTTGACCATCCGTAATAGAAATTACGTTTGTAGGAATGTATGCAGAAACGTCACCAGCTTGAGTTTCGATAATTGGTAAAGCAGTTAATGAACCACCACCTTTTACAATTGGTTTCAACGATTCCGGCAAATCATTCATGTTACGAGCGATTTCATCAGAAGAGTTGATTTTAGCAGCACGTTCTAATAATCTACTGTGAAGATAAAACACGTCACCTGGATAGGCTTCACGTCCAGGTGGACGACGTAATAATAAGGATACTTCACGGTAAGCTACGGCTTGTTTAGATAAATCATCATATACAATTAAAGCTGGGCGACCAGTATCTCTGAAAAATTCACCTACGGCAGCACCTGCAAAAGGAGCGTAAAACTGCATAGGAGCAGGATCAGACGCATTAGCTGCAACTACTACTGTATAAGCCATTGCGCCGTTTTCTTCTAACGTACGAACAACGTTCGCAACAGTAGACCCTTTTTGAGCAATCGCCACATATATACAATATACAGGCTTTCCTGCATCGTAAAATTCTTTTTGGTTAATGATTGTATCTAACGCAACTGTTGTTTTACCAGTTTGACGGTCACCAATGATTAACTCACGTTGTCCGCGTCCAATAGGAATCATCGCGTCAATTGCTTTGATACCTGTTTGTAATGGCTCAGCAACTGGTTGACGGTAAATTACACCTGGAGCTTTGCGCTCTAATGGTAATTCATAGGTAACACCTTGAATTGGACCTTTACCATCGATAGGGTTTCCTAAGGTATCAATCACACGGCCTAACATTCCTTCTCCAACGTGGATAGAAGCAATACGACCTGTACGTTTTACCGAAGAGCCTTCGCTAATACCTGTGCTAGCGCCTAATAACACAGCACCAACGTTATCTTCTTCTAAGTTTAATACAATTCCTTGTAAGCCTGTTTCAAATTCGATCAATTCACCTGATTGAACTTTAGATAAACCGTAAATACGAGCGATACCATCACCTACTTGTAATACAGATCCAACTTCTTCTAAATCTGCTTCAGATTTAAAGCCTGATAGTTGTTGTCTTAAAATTGCAGATACTTCTGCTGGGTTTACTTCTGCCATTGTTTTTATGTTTAAGAAATATAATTTGTTGTGCTGTGATTAATTTGTTGTTAATTGTTTTTTCAGGTTACTCAATTGGCGGGCAACTGATTTATCAAGTTGTTTATCGCCAATTTTTAAAATAAATCCGCCGATAACATTCGGGTCAACTTTTTCTACTAATTCAATTTCACCATTCAATTGAGATTTTACTAATGCTAATGCTTGTTGTTTAGTTGTACTATCCAAGCCTCTGGCCGAAGTAATAACTGCGGTTAAAATATGTTTGTTTGTTTTGTATTGTTCAATAAAGCTAGCTGCCATTTGAGGGATAACCGATTCGCGACGCTTATTGGCTACGATGGTCAAAAATCCTGAAGTGATGCTGTTTACTTTACCATCAAATATTGCTTTTAGTGTACTTACTTTTTTGTCGACTTTAATAATAGGGCTATTCAAAAAATTAATAAAATCGTGTGAATGATCGCAAATGGATTTTACTAAAAGAATATCCGTGTAAACAGCCTCTAATTGGCCTTTTTCAACAGCTAAGTCTAATAATGATTTGGCGTATCTTGATGCAACTATCATGTTTTTTAAATTATTTAGTTTTGTTCAGATTGCTTAAGTTCGAGGCGCTTGAAGATAAAAAATTGAGAGTTTGTTTTTCACAAATGAACGATTTTTTAGCGAGAGCAAAGATGAAATTAGGCATTATGGGCAAAACTAGTTAAGGTTTACGTCTTTCATTAAATTTGATACTAATGCTTTTTGTTTTTCGTCGCTTGATAATTCGCTGCGTAAAATTTTCTCAGCAATTTCGATAGATAATGTTGCTACTTGATTTTTTAATTCAGCAATCGCTGCATTTTTTTCGTTAGTTATTTGCTCGCGGGCAGACGACATAATACGATCTGCTTCAGTTTGAGATTTAGCTTTTGCTTCAGCTATGATAGTGTCTTTAGTATCACGTGCATCTTTTAATAAGTTATCACGTTCTGCTCGAGCTTCCGCTAATATTTTTTCGTTATTAGATTTTAACTCACGCATATCTTTCAACGCAATTTCTGCGCTAGCTAAGGCATCTTCAATTCCTTGTTCACGAGTTTTGATAGCTGATAAAATAGGTTTCCAAGCAAACTTACCTAATAAAAGTAATAATAAAATAAAAGTAATAGTTGTCCAAAAAATCAAACCAATTGCTGGTTCGATAAGACTTGCTAAAATGAATGTGCTATTCATAGTTTTTTGTTTTTGTTCTCGACTTCGCTTGAATTAACAAGTGAAGTGTTGAATGTGTTAATGTTTTTTTATTTACCAAATAAATTTTATTTTTTGTCACATTGAGCTTTTCATCCTATGCGGAGTCGAAGGGTGAGATGACTGTTTTTTTAAACCAAAGCCATTACCAACCGTAATAGCTTTGGTTTGTTTGTTGAAGCTTATTTACTCATTAAAGCAACTACTACACCGAATAATGCAACACCTTCTACAAGGGCTGCCGCGATGATCATAGCTGTTTGAATTTTAGATGTAGCTTCTGGCTGACGTGCAATAGCATCCATTGCGTGTCCACCAATTTGTCCGATACCGATGCCTGCGCCTATTACGGCTAAACCTGCACCTACTGCTGCGATACTTCCTGTCATGTTACTTGTTTTTATTTGGTTATTAATTATTCTCTTTAGTCTTTATTATTAGTGACCTGACACTAATTTTTCATCATCTTCGGTATGCATACCGTCTCCATTATGGTCAGCAACAGCAGATCCAATAAATAAAGCGGTTAACATTGTAAATACATAAGCTTGTAAAAATGCTACTAAACATTCTAGCACATCAATAAATAGAGCAAAAGCAACTGATACTGGCGCAATATAAATGGTTTTGAATACGAAGATTAATCCTACTAACGATACAATGATAATATGACCAGCAGTCATGTTAGCAAACAAACGCATCATTAAGGCAAAAGGCTTGGTTAAAATACCAACTACTTCAATGGGGATTAAAATTGGCCAAATTGCTTTTGGCGCATGTGGTAAAAAGATGTGAGACCAGTAATTTTTGTTACCATTAATATTTGTAACAATCATGGTAGCCACTGATAATACTAAGG
>JAYVDU010000193.1:0-5402 GCA_043749245.1 Bacteroidota bacterium
GCAATGGTATTTCCTATTCGATAAGAACTAGGCTCAAACTTAAACTCTATTTTATGTTTTCCTGCTGGAATTTCCATGCCACGTAAAATATAATTAACACAGGTATGAGGCGTTAAAGTCCCATCTATATAAGCATTCCAGCCTTTAGGATAGTATATTTCGGCAAATACGGCAAAGCCTTTGTTGTTCGCATCTGATTCGTAAACCAAATCATTCGCTTTATAAGATACCATTTTGATACTACCATTACCGTCGTAAGCATTTGCTATTGGAGCCAAGGCTTTATTTTTTTCTTGAATGATAATTCCAGTTTTAGTGTTTACTTTACTCAATCCAAGAATTTCTTCATCAGAATTGGCTACTGTTTTAACATCTTTAATAAACCAAGCATTTCCATTGGCTTGTGGATTTGTAAACGGAATTGGCTCTGATTTAGTCGGTAAAATGATGTATTTTGTATTTAACATATTTAATACACCCAATTGAGCCGTTAATACATTGGTTAACGAATCGTTACCAGCAACAGTTTGTATGCCATTATAAAAAGATTGAATTTCGTTGTCTAATTGAAAATCGATAATCTCCTGGTATTTCCTCAATTTAGCGCCATGATAGCCTCCAATAGATTTATGATAATAAGAAGTGGTAGCATCTTGGAATGGACTCGATGTTAAATTTAGCACACGGTAATCTAACGATTTATCCAACAATATATGCTCGTCCGCTGCTGTTTTTGCTGGTGCATCGTAAGGGTTGGCTTTAGAGAAATTTTTCTCATTTAAATATCGGCTTGCTACTGGCCATAAATCTGCTAATATAAAAACACCTAATACAACTAAGAATAATTCTAATTTTAATTTTTTAGTAACGTATAAAAATAAAAAGATGGATGCTAAGCCTATAAAAATCAGTGAACGGCGAGCATCACTGGCAGCAATGTATTCTCGGGCAATTGCCATGTTTTTAAATAAACCAGGAACAACCTGTGATATTTGTGCATCCGTGGCGCCTTGTTGCTTGTAAGAATTTACGAGTTGCGCTTCTTCTCCATCTGGAATAAAAGAATTTGTGATTGATGGAATAAAGGCGCTGATAAAGCAAAAGCCGCCAACCACAGCTATAGCAATGATTAATACTTTTTTTAATTCTAATTGTTTCTTTATAAATGGCAACGTAATTAACTGATTAGTTAAAGCGGTTGTTTTAATAAATTTATCTAAAGCCAAAACGGCCAACAATGGAATCGTTAATTCGGCTATGACCAATATCATGGATACGGCTCTGAACTTATTATACATAGGTACATAATCCATAAACAGATTAGTTAAAGGCATAAAATGCTTGCCCCACGCTAACATGATGGATAATAGAGTAGCAATAAATAATGGCCACTTCAGTGGATGATCAATAATTAATAAACCTAAAAAAGCCAATAACATCACAATAGAACCAATATATACAGGGCCACTTGTAAAAGGTTGATCTCCAAAATAAGCTGAACTTTGTGCTACCTGATCTCTCATTTGTCCATCTACTTTTTTCAAAGCATCTTTATCCGCATTTCCAATAGCACCTGATGCTCCTCCTTTAAAATTAGGGATTAATAGTGTAAAAGTCTCTCCTACACCATAACTCCAGGCTGTTGCATAATCTTTATCTAACCCTGATGTTTTATTTTCTGCATTACTTTTTTGATCGGCAGCAATAGTTAAATCTGATTTAGCACGAATGGTGTAATTACCATATTCATAGGTACACAATAAACTTCCTGCATTTGGTAAAAAACCTATAACGGTAGAACCTACAAATAAAGCCATTCCTATAAAAAAGGGTTTTACATTTTTTTGTTTGAAGGCAGAAATAAAATAACTCAAAATCACGATACCAAACAACATAAAACCATAATATGAAATTTGAGGATGGTTCGCATTCAGCTCCATTGCCATAAATAATGTGGTAACTGCAAATCCTAACCAATGCTTGCCTCGCATCAATAAGATGATACCGCCCAATAGTGGCGCTAAATAGCCAATAGCATTGGCTTTGGAGTTATGTCCTGCCTCAAGTATAATGAAAAAGTAGGAAGAAAACCCGTAAGCTAAAGCGCCTACTAAGGCAAGCCATGGGCTAATTTCCAAACATAATAATAGGATGAAAAAACCGGCAAAGCATAAGAAAATATAGCCACTTGGATGTGGTAAAAAACCATGGAATACTTTATCTATAGATCCTAACCAATTACCCGGATATGCAGTAGATATCTGATAGGCAGGCATCCCTCCAAACATGGAATTTGTCCATAAAGGCTCTTCGCCGGGGTAAGCTTTTCTAAAATCCTTCACCTCTTGGCTCATGGCGGCTGCTCTGGAAATATCGCTTTGTTCCAACGATTTGCCTGAAAACAAAGGGCTAAACTGAATGATGGTAATAATAGCAAAAATGATAATAGCTACTAAATGAGGAAGGTATTTCTTGAAATTCATATTTGTTATTTTAAGCAAATATAACAAATGGTTTAATTTTAAGAAGCTTAAAAAGCATTATTTATTCGTAATTTAGCACACTTAATAATTTTATGAAAAAACTATTTTCGGTACTCAAATACACCAAAAATTATAAATCACAAACGCGACTTAATATTTTATTTAATATTCTATTCGCTATCTTTTCTATCTTTTCTATTTCCTTATCTATTCCCTTTTTAAAATTAATTTTTGATAATGAGTCTATCGCTTTTTATAGAGATACAGTGGCAAAAGGCTTACCTGCATTTTCATATACTGGCAGTTATGCTAATAGCTGGGCAAACTTCAAAATGTCGGAAATCATTATTACTCAAGGAAAGCCACAAGCGCTCATCATCATTTGCTTAGTTGTTTTTATTGCCACCTTATTCAAAAATTTATTTCGTTATATGGCTATGTATTTTTTAGCACCCATTAGAAATGGGGTTGTTATGGATCTTAGAAACAAAATGATAAAAAAATCGTTAGAACTCCCGTTATCTTACTTTAGTGAAGAACGTAAAGGAGATATGATGAGTCGAATGACCACAGATGTTATTGAAATAGAATGGTCTATCATGCAAACGTTAGAAAGTATTTTCAGGGAACCTGTTCTTATCATTATTTCCTTGGTAATGCTTATTGCTTTAAGTCCGTACTTAACCTTATATGTGTTTTTGTTATTACCTGTTGCTGCCGGAGTTGTAGCCATAGTGAGCAAAAGTTTAAAAAATCGTTCTACCAAAAGCAAAGAAGTATTTGCGCATTTATTTAATATTATGGAAGAAACCTTAGGTGCTCTTAAAATTATAAAGGCATTTACTGGTGAAAAAAGCGTGCAACAAAAATTCGAAAAAACAAACGAAGAGTACAACAAATTATCGGTGAGTTTATACCGAAGAGCTGATTTAACGTCACCCATTAGCGAAACAGTAGTGCTTGGTGTTTTACTATTAATTTTATTTATTGGTGGCTGTATGGTTTTTAATGGCACTGGCGGGCTTTCTGGAGCTTCGTTTTTAGGTTACTTCGCTATTGCTTCTCAAATTGTACCGCCCATTAAACAGTTAACCATATCCTACAATAATATTCAAAAAGGATTAGCTTCCGAAGAACGCATTGAAAAAATATTACATGCCGAAAATACGATTACAAATGCATCTGATGCGGCAATAATGAGTCCATTTAAGACTGCCATACAATTTAATCATGTATCATTTTCGTATAAAAAAGGAGATGAAGGATATGTGTTAAAAAACATCAGTCTTTCCATTAGTAAAGGAAAAACCATTGCTTTGGTGGGACAAAGTGGCAGTGGTAAAACAACGTTAGCCGATATGATTCCTCGTTTTTATGATACCGATTTAGGCGAAATAACCATTGACGGTAAATCAATTAAGCACATCAATATTGAAAGTTTACGTAAACAAATTGGCGTAGTAACGCAGGAAAGCGTATTGTTTAATGATACAATTGAAAACAATATTGCTTTTGGATTAGAACACATAGACCAATCAAAAATAATTGAAGCTGCCAAAATTGCCAATGCTCATGAATTTATTTTACAACAACCTAATGGTTATCAAACTAACATTGGCGATAGAGGTGGAAAGTTGAGTGGCGGGCAACGTCAACGAATTAGCATTGCACGCGCTATTTTAAAAAATCCTCCCATCTTAATTTTAGATGAAGCAACGAGTGCGTTAGATACAGAAAGTGAACGCTTAGTGCAAGATGCCTTAACTAATTTAATGAAAAACAGAACCAGTATTGTCATTGCTCATCGCTTAAGTACTATTATCAACGCCGATGAAATTGTTGTAATTGACAAAGGTATAATAGCTGAAAAAGGTTCTCACCAAGAGCTTTTGGATAAAAATGGCATCTATAAAAAATTATTTGACATGCAGAATTTTAAATAAAACGCATATTTGAAATGCTACAAAAAATAAAAAACATACTTCTTAAAACACTCCTTGTTCTTTTAATACTTATCGCAGGATTATGTATTTACGGTTACTTTGCTATCAAAATAGAAGTTCCAACCATTGCTAATGATACAACGATTAATTGGAAGCGAGAAACTATTAGTCCTCAATTTTATAAAGTCAATCATAATTGGATAAAACAAAACAAGACAGGTTTATGGGAATTGTATGTTGAAGGAAACCCTTATGAACGGGGCATTGCCAATGGTATGCTCACTAAAGAATTGCATGCGTTTCAGGAAGATGCGTTCATCCGTCAAATAAAAATATTGATACCGAGTGATGCTTACTTAAATTTTTTAAAATATTTTGTAGGATATTTTAACAGGCATTTACCCGATCATATTATTACTGAATACAAAGAAGAAATTTTTGGCATCTCTAAATTTGCCAGCGACAAATATGATTTCATTGCTCCTAAATACCATCGTATCCTCAATTACCACGGGGCACATGATATAGGACATGCCTTACAGGATAAAAACATGACAGTTGGTTGCACGTCATTTTCGGTGTGGGACAAAAAAAGTGAAGATGGTAAATTATTAGTAGGTCGTAATTTTGATTTTTATGGTGGTGATGATTTTGCCATAAATAAAATTGTTCAGTTCACCAATCCAACAACTGGTTACCAGTTTGCAACTGTTACCTGGAGCGGGTTTATAGGCGCTTGTAGCGGCATGAATGTAAAAGGCTTAACGGTTACCATTAATGCGGCTAAGAGTTCAATACCAACAGATGTGGCAACCCCCATTGCATTATTAGCAAGAGAAATTTTACAATATGCTAAAAATATTGATGAAGCTATAGCTATTGCAAAAAAACGAACCGTGTTTGTGTCAGAAAGTATTTTAATTGGAAGTGCCGAAGACAATAGAACTGTAAGCATTGAGAAAGCTCCTGAAAAAAT
>JAYVDU010000194.1:0-16020 GCA_043749245.1 Bacteroidota bacterium
CAATACAGATTGTTAATATGGTTAGGATGTTTTTCATAGTTACTTCACCACTGAGACACGGAGTACTCTGAGGATTTATTTAGATTAATTATTTTACGAGGTTCATTATTTATTTCTCTGGTTTCTCTGTGGTGAAATTTTATTTGTCCATCCCTCCAAGCATACAGATTCTATCAAATTCTTCAGGCTTCACCATTCCAACCGACAAGCGTTGTAGTTTTACTAATTGCATATCTTTTAAGTATTCGTCGGCTTTAATTTGTGCTAACGTAACTGGCGTTTTTAGGGCTTTAAACGGCGCTACATCTACGCTTACCCAAGCATCTTCTGTAGTGGTTGGATCTTGGTAATATTCTTTTAACACTTTGGCAATACCTACAATGCACATGCCTTCGTTGCTGTGATAAAACAAGAGTAAATCCCCTTTTTTCATGGCTTTTAAATTATTACGTGCCTGGTAATTTCGCACACCATCCCAGCAAGTTTTTTTATCTTTTTTAAATTGATCCCAGCTGTATTTAAAGGGTTCCGACTTGATTAACCAATAGTTCATAAGGAATTTGTAAATGTTGAATAAACGATGTTTGATTGAAATGAATCTGAAAATTACTTAATAAAACAGAAAATCACAACATAAAATTGATAACAAATCACAACATAAAAATGATATAAAAAGATGGGTAATGTGATAGTAATTGTTAGATTTGTTACGCATTTTAAAACAGAATTATGGCACATTTATCAGATAGAATCAATCTTATTTCCGAATCGCAAACTATTGCGATGGCTCGTAAAAGCCGTGAATTAAAGGCTCAAGGTATTGATATTATAAGTTTAAGTTTGGGCGAACCAGATTTTGCAACACCTGAAGTAATAAAACAAGCCGCTATAAAGGCAATTAACGATAACTTTAGTTATTACACACACGTAAGTGGTTATTTAGAATTACGCCAAGCCATTGCTCATAAATTTAAACGTGATAATGGATTGGATTATGAAGCTGATGACATCGTTGTTTCTACAGGTGCTAAACAAAGTATTGCTAACGCCGTATTGTGTATTATTAATCCGGGTGATGAAGTATTAATTCCATCACCATTTTGGGTTAGTTATTTAGAAATTTTAAAATTAGCGGGAGGTGTCCCAGTTATCATTGATACCGACATTGATAATGATTTTAAAGTAACGGCCGAACAATTAAAAAAATACATCACCCCAAAAACACGCATGTTGATGTTTAGTACGCCCTGTAATCCTACTGGTTCAGTATACAGCAAGCAAGAGTTAAGAGACATTGCTGATGTGGTAAAACAATATGATGAGCTTTACATTATGAGTGATGAAATATATGAGCATATTAATTTTGTTGGTGGGCATGAAAGTATGGCTCAGTTCTCTGATATTAAAGACCGTGTTATTACCATCAACGGTGTATCAAAAGGTTTTGCAATGACAGGTTGGAGAGGTGGAATTATGGCGGCGCCAAGATGGATTGCTCAAGCTTGTGATAAAATGCAAGGACAATTTACTTCTGCTACTTGTAGTATTACTCAAAAAGCGATGGAGGCAGCCATGCTTTTACCTGCCGAATCTACACACTACATGCGTGATGCTTTTTTGAAGCGTCGTAATTTAGTATTGGATTTAATGAAAGATATTAAAGGGTTTAAAACCAATGTTCCGCAAGGCGCATTTTACGTGTATCCTGAAGTATCTGCCTTGTTTGGAAAAAAATATGAAACGTATACCATTAATAATGCAACAGATTTGTCAATATTTTTATTAGATGTGGCGCACGTGGCATTAGTGCCAGGCGCGGCTTTTGGTGATGATAAATACATTCGTTTTTCGTATGCTACTTCAGAAGATAAATTGATAGAAGCATTAAAGCGAATGAAAGAAGCAATTAGTAAATTGGTTTAAAGATTTAAGATAAAAGACACAAGATTTAAGACCTATGTTTACTCTGTGGTTAAAAATTTGAAATAATAAAATGAAAAAATTATCTGTAAAAAAAGAACACATCCGCGAAATCTTTAGATCGTTTAGTAATTTAAACGTACTGATTATCGGTGATGTAATGATTGATAGTTATTTATGGGGAAAGGTAAATCGCATTTCTCCTGAAGCACCAGTGCCTATTGTAGCTGTTCAAAAAAAAGAAAAACGCTTGGGTGGCGCTGCTAACGTAGCTCTTAATATACAAGCGATGGGAGCCAATCCTATTTTATGTTCGGTTATTGGAATTGATTTTGAAGGACAAAATTTTTTAGATTTATTGAAAGCTCAAAAATTAAGTCAGAAGGGAATTTTAAAATCACGTACACGTATTACAACAGAAAAGACACGTGTGATTGGTAATAACCACCAATTGATTCGAATTGACGAAGAGATAGACGAAGATATTGCACCTGCAGAAACACAACAATTAATCACATTGATTTCTTATATTATCCAACACGATAAGATTGATGTGATTTTATTTGAAGATTATAATAAGGGATTAATTACTCCTAAGTTAATTTCTAAAGTAGTAGAATTAGCTAAAAGCAAAGGCATTCCAACTTGCGTAGATCCCAAGAAGAAAAACTTTAATGCGTATAAAGGAGTTACTTTATTCAAACCAAATTTAAAAGAATTGCGTGAAGGTTTAAAATTAGATATTAGCTCAGATAATATTAACGAACTTCAACGTGCGATTAGTAGTTTTAGAGTGAAACAAAAATTTGAAACAGCTTTAGTCACACTCGCTGAAAAAGGAGTATTAATTAACTCTCGATCGATTAAAGAACATACGCCTGCGCATATTCGCAGTATTGCTGATGTGAGTGGAGCAGGGGATACCGTAATTAGCGTGGCGGCCTTATTAATGGCATTACATGTAAACCCTCTTGTGATGGCTGCTATTGCAAACTTAGCAGGTGGTTTAGTCTGTGAACAAATTGGCGTGGTGCCTGTTAGTAAAGAACAGTTATTAGAAGAAGCATTGAAGTTGGATTTTGTGAAGTAATAATTAACCGCAAAGAACACAGAGGAAATCGCAAAGAACACAGAGAAATTATATAATATTTGCATAAGAAACCAAACATTAATTTAGAGTAAGCATATTTTTTCGCGAACTCTGCGAATTAACTCAGCGCCTCTGCGGTTAAAAAAATAAAATGGAAACAGTAACACCCTATAATAACAGCGACTCCAAAAAAGATCAGGTAGCGCAAATGTTTAATAAGATTGCCTATCGCTATGATTTTCTAAATTCTTTATTATCCTTAGGGATTCATAAGGGTTGGAGACGAAAATGTGTACAATTGATTTCTGAAAAAAAACCGAAGCATTTATTGGATGTTGCTACCGGCACAGCTGATTTTGCAATTGAATGCATGAAATTAAACCCGACATCCGTTATTGGAATTGACATCAGTGAGGGGATGATGAAATTTGGTAGAGAAAAAATTGAAAAATTAAATCTTCAAAATAAAATCAGCTTAAAATATGGTGACGCTGAAACCTGTGATTTACCAAGTAATTCCATCGATGCCATTACGGTAGGATTTGGAGTCCGTAATTTTCAAAATTTAGAAAAGGGATTGCAAAATATGAATCGGATATTAAAACCTGGCGGACAAATTTGTATTTTAGAGTTTTCTACTCCTCGAAAATTTCCTATGAAACAATTTTATAAATTTCATTTCAAATACATCACACCAACGGTAGGGAAATTATTTTCTAAAGATTCGAGTGCTTATACCTATTTACCAGAGTCTATTAAAGTGTTTCCTGATAACGAACGATTCGTTGAAATACTTGAAAAAACAGGCTATTACAAAGCAACGTTCCAGCCGGTTAGTTTTGGTTTAGCAGCTATTTATTTAGCTGAGAAAAAGTAAGGCTTTCAGACAAAAAACAGTAAATTCTATTTTTTATTTTCTTTTGCTTGACCAAAAGAAACAAAAGTCAAGGACGAACGCCAACTCCAATTCTTTTCTCGCACAAAGGCCTACGCAATTCCACCGAAAAAATTGTAGTTCACACCGTTCGTCCACACCTACCGCACCACTACCAACGTATGCGTTCGTTTATAATAACTCGATTTCACTGTTATTGTCGAAATCGAATTAAACTTAAGGTTTAATAATTAACACTGATGGCGTATTTGATAACCAGCTACTTTCTGATTCTAATACTTTTTTCCAGCTATCAATGCTTAAGATGATTAAATCTTGTTGTTCTAAAACAATGTTTTCTATTTTTTGTTCTTCATACAATGCGATGTGGTTTGGCGCTATTTGCTCAATGGAACGTATAGCTTCTTTTAATTCAGGGTTTTGTTTGATGGTTCCCGAAGCATCTAAAACAATTACTCTTACTTCACTATTATGAATTAATTTTTGAGCGTAGATCAATAAAAAACTATCGCTGATAGAAAAAATAGGAATAAAAATTGTTTCAATTTTCTCTAAGCCTTTATCTAATAATATACCAACAGGAACTTTTGTTGATTTAATGATTTGCTTGGTACGTTCATCAAATACGTTGTTGTCAAATAATTTCTCTTTACCTGTTATTTTATCATATAATTTTTCAGGGTTTATAATGTTAGATGTAAATCCTAAAATTTTACCAAGGAGCGTGCCCTCATATACAGATCGTCCAATGCCCACCAAAAGTAAATCAACGTTACCTGCATTAGCTGTTTCGCTGATTTCCCTATCAATATCTTGTGTTGATCTAAACAAGGTGTCAACAGTCATATTTAATTTCTGAGCTTCTCGTTTGATTGGTTTAAAACTATCACGTTCATACTCTATAGCATTAAATTGATTAATGTCGCTGCTGGGCGATAAATGCAAGGCTGTAACGGTTGCGTTTTGAGGCGCTTTTTTAATGAAGCTATTCGCTAATCTAATTAATGATCTTCCTCTAAGCGGACTACCAAAAGAAACGAGTATGTTGTATTTGCCTGATTTTTCAATAGCATCAGGAATACTTCCAGTATCTTTTTCTGGTAAAAATCGGTTGATTAAATCTAAGGCTGGTCCGGTCATAAAGGTTGTTACTAAAGCCATTATTACCATCATTGCAAATACTTCAGGAGTAAGTACCCCAAGATCATATCCAATGTTAAGTACTACTAATTCCATTAATCCTCTGGTGTTCATTAATGCCCCTATAATAAGGCTATCGCGCCAACTTTGCCCAATAAATTTTGCAGCTATGGCACTGCCTATAAATTTACCAACAACAGCTACTAAAATTATGATGCCACATAGTTGCCATAAATGTGGTTCGTTTAATAAACCAATTTGAGTTCTCAATCCGGTAAACACAAAAAACAAAGGCAATAATAATAACATAGAAACGTCTTCAATTTTTTCAATAAAAATATTTCTGAAATTAGTAGTAGATGGCATGATAACACCTGCCATGAATGCGCCAAATAAGGCATGTATGCCAATAACCTCGGTGGCGTATGACGATACTAATAAAATAATAAAAAATACGGCCACAACAGGTTTACTTAATCCTTCTTTATTAGAATAAATATCGCCCATGCGTTTTAAAAATGGCTTTACTAATTTCAACATTAAAAACACATAAGCTACAGCCATTAAAATAGTATAGATAGAACTAATAAAGCTACCTGCTTTAACAATGGCAATAACGGCAGCTAACATGCACCAGGCAGTAATGTCATCCGCAGCAGCGCATGTAATAACTAATGCGCCTAATTTTGTTTTGGTTAAATTACGTTCTTGTATAATACGTGCTAATACTGGAAAAGCAGTAATACTCATAGAGATGCCTATGAATAAAGCAAATGGGAGAAACTTAATATCCTGAGGTGCGTAATGTTGATATACAAAATAGGCCAATCCTATTCCTAAGGTAAATGGAAAAATAATGCTTGCGTGACTAATAACGATGGCTTCATGCGCCTTTGTTTTCAATACTTTCAAGTCGAGTTCCATACCTACCACAAACATAAAAAGTATGAGCCCTATCTGACTTAAAAACTGCAGATTCCCTAATGACTGTTTGGGAAATAAGAAGCCCGAAAATTCCGGAAAATACATTCCAACAAAAGATGGCCCTAATAAGATGCCGGCAATGATTTCGCCAATTACAGAGGGTTGTCCGATTTTCTTACATAAAAATCCAAACACTCTGGCAGTTAAAATAATAGTAATGATTTGGAGTAATAGAATAGCTAAAGGATGGGTGATATTATGTAAATAGGTTTCTTTAAATTGTTGCCACTGTGTAGTTGTATTTGCAGCTATAGTAGAGGATACTTTTCCAATTTCTAAAACTTCTCCTTGCAACACAATGAAGTACATAATGCCTGAAAGTCCGCCAATAGTAATAAGATAAAATAAAATATTTTTAAAATTTTTCATGTGTAAGTTGTTTGTATTTTAATCATATAAAAATAAGACATGAAAGCCTTATTTTTAGTACTGATTATAAAAGATGTAACAAGAGTGAAAATAGATGTAATGAGTATTAATGAAGCTTTATTAGAAAGTCTTTTCGGTAACTTTCGTTTAAATTTATTTTTAAATTTTCATGAGTTTGAGTGAGAACCTGCGTCGTAATTTCATTATGAATAAAGAACTTGACGGCTTTTATGGCAACGACTTCTTTTTTTGTCACCCTGCAAAAATCATTTATGGGTAAGATACTAAGTAGTTGATCAAAAGAAGTGTTTTTTAATATAACGTTATCACCGTTTTCTAAATAAATTAATTTGTCGCGCTTATCGCTTTCGGCAATGGTTATAAGAAATACGTCTTTAAAGAACAATAACATTTTTCCTTTATTAGTATTGAAAGTTGCGAATTGTTTTTCTGTAGTTGGTTTTAATAATAGATCACAGGCTTTTTGTATGGCTTTTTCTAAGCGCTCTTTTTGTATGGGTTTTTTGATGTAATCGATTGCTTCCAAATCAAATGCATCCGCCGCATATTCTTTATAAGCAGTTGTAAAAATTACAGGCTTTCCTTTTAGTGCTTTGGCCACTTCTAATCCGCTTATTCCAGGCATTTCAATGTCTAAAATGCAAACATCAAATTCTAAATCCGGAGCATCTTTTAATAGAAGTAAGGGGTCGTTAAACACTTTTACCACTTCTACTTCCTTAATTTGCTCGCACAATAGTTTAAGGTAAGTTAAGCCCGGCAATTCATCATCTAACAGTAAACATCTGAGTTTTGTGTTCAAGGATATTGATTTTTAAATGTGTGATATAAACGTTGTCTTCTATAAACTCATCAAATTTATAGTTATCTTGATATGTAGCCGCTAAACGTGTTTTAAAACTTTCTTTACCAAATCCGCCCTTATTTTTTTTGATGGGTATTTTTGAACTTATTTTATTAGATACCGTTAGTTTAAAATAATCGCTATCCAATTCAAAAATAATAGAAATAAAAGCATCTGAGCTTTGTAGATCAGCATGTTTAAAGGCGTTTTCAATCAAGTTAATAGTAATGAGTGGCGCTAATAATCGTTCGTTATACAACGGATGGTTGTTGTCAATTTTATTTTTCACTCTTAAATCAAATAAGGGGCTCACTTTTAAACGGTTAATTTCGATGAGACTTAACGCAAATTGAACTTCTTCCATAATGGAAACATATTTGGTATCACTTTCATATAAAATATAATCCAACACATTGGATAGTTTATCTAAAGCGTAATAGGTTTGATAAGCATGAGACTGGATAGAATTTAACGTATTTTTGAATAAGTGAGGATTGAGTTTGTACTTAAAACTATCAACCTCCATCGATTGTATTTTTAATTCCAAAGCCTTGTGTTTGGCTTCGTGTAGCTTTCCTTTCGATTGTTCTTGTATTAAGCGAGCAATCAAAAAAATAATTAATGCTATTACAATACTACCTCCTAAAAATAGTAATACATTGGTTGATAAAGTTATTTGAAGATTAAATAATAACACAATTTATTTTTTTACAAAGTAACTGAAAATATTTCAAATTAAAATTTTTATAAATCTTTATACTAATTTATTACTTCTTTCTAGCACAGTTACTGTACATTTGTATTTCATAAATTAATAAACGTGTCTAATTTTTTACCACATAAATTCAACCTAAGGCAACAATATCTGTATAGTATATCGTTTGTTTTATTCGTTTCTGCCGCATCCTTCATGCTATCAGATTTTATTGAATATAAACTTGTTGCTTTTCTATTATTATTAACTGTATCATTTATTGCCATGTTCTTTGATATATTGCCAGTGATGGTTGCTGCAGTTTTAAGTGCATTGGTGTGGGATTATTTTTTTATTCCTCCACGATTTACATTTGCCATTCAAAGTACAGAGAATGTATTGTTATTTTTAATGTACTTTATTATTGCTATGGTAAATGCAGTGTTAACATACAAAATCAGAAAAATAGAAAAAATTGCCAATCAAAAAACAGAAAAGGAAAATACGCTAAAGCTTTATAATACATTACTCAATTCTTTATCGCACGAGCTCAGAACCCCTATTTCTGCCATTATTGGCGCTACTGATACTCTGCAGGATGAACATCATAAACTATCAAAAGAGCATGAGTTAGAGCTAGTATCAGAAATATCCAAAGCCTCGTTAAGATTGAATAGACAAGTTGGAAATTTATTAAACATGTCTCGTCTCGAATCTGGCTTTCTTAAGCCTAAGACAGACTGGTGTGATATTAATGAATTGATTTATGATGTTATTCACCAGTTAAATGACAGTATCGAAAAAAAACGCATAAGTGTTAGTATTCAAGAGAATATTCCTTTGTTTAAATTAGATTACGGATTATTTGAACAAGTATTATATAATTTGATATACAATGCTGCTATTTATATTCCTATTGTAGCTACGATACATATAGATGCTTCATTGTGTGATAATCAAATTCTTCAGCTGATTATTGAAGACAGTGGTGCTGGATTTCCAGAAGATGAAATTAATAATGTATTCGATAAATTTTATAGACTTAAAAATTCTAAAACAGGAGGTACTGGTTTGGGATTATCTATCGTGAAAGGCTTTGTTGAGGCTATGAATGGAACTATACTATTAGAAAATATAAAACCACAGGGAGCCAAATTCATAATTAAATTACCCACAGAAATTGCTTATTTAAATACAGTTGAAAATGAATAATCATTCCGAAATATTAATTATAGATGATGAGCCTCAAATAAGGAAGCTTCTTGATATTACATTACAGAGTAATGATTATAAAGTAAGAGAAGCATCAACGGCACGTGAAGGATTAATAATGGCTGCAAATCATCCGCCTGAACTTATCTTGTTGGATATTGGTTTGCCAGATGAAAGCGGTCATGTCGTTCTTCAAAAATTGAGAGAATGGTTTACAAAACCAATTATTATATTATCGGTTCAAAGTAGCGAAGAAGATATTGTTAAAGCTTTGGATAATGGTGCAAATGACTATTTAGTGAAGCCATTTAGAACGGGTGAATTATTGGCAAGAATTCGATCTGTTATCAAAAATATTTCTAATGAATCGGAGAATCCTATTATTATTTGCAAAGGTATTATTATTGATTTGTCATTACGAACTGTCAAAAAAAATAATGAAGCTGTAAAACTCACACTAACCGAATATAATTTATTAGCCTTATTAATTAAGAATGAAGGAAAGGTATTAACGCATCAGTTTCTTTTAAAGTCTGTTTGGGGACCAACATACATAGATCAATCCCAGTATTTACGTGTGTTTATAGCACAGCTTCGAAAAAAAATTGAGAATGATTCAAATAATCCGTCTCATATTATTACTGAAAGTGGAATCGGTTATCGTTTTGTGTAATTTACTATTGTAATTCAAAGATCGATGAAATATATGAATTTCAATCTAATTTTAGTTTCATCTTTATAAAATCTTTATATATAACAGGCTTATCTTTATAAATCACTCGGAGCATCCATCGTACTTTTGCCTCCATGAAAACAATTATATTAAGTGCCTGTCTTTCCTTTATAGTACAACCCTTTTTTTCACAAGAAGATTCTCTTGAATTTAAGAATAAACAAAAAGGTGAACCATTAGAAGGTATGGACTGCACATGGTGGAATGGAGGTGATAGACGTTCAGTTCCTACGGCAGCAACTAAATATTTTACGCCTACCGTTATGTTAGATGCTAATTATTCTTATTCTTTTAATGATCCCATTGATAATACCGTTGTGGGCTCTACGGCATTAGCACGTAACAATGAAATGCAAGTATCTGCCGTTCATTTAGGTGGTGATTTTTACTACAAAGGAGCTCGGGCACATATTGTCACACAATTTGGTACACGTTCAACTGTAGTTCCTCGTAATGATTATAGCCCTTATAAAGGGCAATACCAGTTAGCTGATGTGTATCGATATTTAGCAGAAGCTAATGCAGGTTATCATTTTAATGTATTACATGGTATTAATATAGATGCAGGTATGTTTATGTCTTATATTGGACTTAACTCTTACTATCAAGTAGAAAACTGGGAATACCAGGCTTCTTTTACTTCTGATAATACTCCATGGTTCTTTAATGGAATTAGAGTTCAAATTTTTGCCACAAAAAAACTAAAGATTGAACCATGGATTATAAATGGTTGGCAAAGTTATGGGATGTTTAATAAACAGCCTGGTATTGGAGGAAATATAACTTGGTGCCCAAGTGAAAATATAAAACTATTAACCAACGATTATTATGGTGCGGATGCAGCTGGCATTCCAGATAGAAAACGATTTCATTCAGATAATAGTTTGTTAGTAAGGTATTTTAATCGACCTAAGTCAAAAGGAATTAGTAAAATGGCTTTTTCATTAACTGCCGATCTTGGTTTTGAAAAAGGTGGTGGAGTGAATGGTTTTAAAGATGGAACTGCTTCACAGGGACCCGCTCAGTATTTCGGAAGTGTGATGTTTTACAATCGCTTATGGTTTGCTAAAAATCATTTTGCTTGGACTTTTGGTGGTGGTTATATGAATAATCCCGGACGTTATTTAGTATTATATCCAACGGGGCAAGCAAGCCCTTTACCAAACCAAACTAATCCAACTACTATAGCAGGTGCTTTTCCTTTTAGTGCAAACCCAGGTGATCCATTTGAAGGCTTTGATTATTCAACCAATATGGATTGGATGCCCAATCAACATATTAGTTTTAGATTGGAGTATGTGCATCGTCAGTCTAATGTTAATTATTTTGCAGGACATGGAGGAGTAACTTCTCCTAGTGGTTATACTACAACGCCTTTGACGCCAGGCTGGCAGCCAGATTTAGTAAAAGCAGAAGATCGTATTATTTTTGCAGTATTGTTTAGATTATAAATTATTATAACTCTATCCCATTCACATCGGTTGTTAATACTTCGCTCATATAATCAAAAAATGGGCGCATGTTTTTAAAGGTTTGGTTGGCTTCTTTTAAAAACGTGTCACTCAGCACTTCTTTATCTGTAAATTTTCTGATGACTAAAAACTGTTTGTAACGCAATAAATCAATAGCTTCGCTTTCAGTGTCAAATCCCTTAGGTGTTGTTTTTAATTGTTCACCTTGTAAGATTCCGAATGTAGAAACAAAGGATTTACTTTTTAAAATTTTTCGTAATAGTGATGAATCATAAGCAATATCATCACGTATACGTTTTAGATCTTCTGGGTTTGGCGACCAAAATCCGCCTGCTATAAAACTGTTGCCAGCTTCGATGTGAAGATAATACCCTCCCCGTCTTTGTTTGGTGGCTCGTCTAAAACTCCCGCTCCAGTTAGATTTATAAGGAGTTTTATCGTTTGAAAATCGAGTGTCTCTATAAATACGATGCAAACTTTTTTTGCCGGAAGGTGTTTCAATCACATCATGTGTGTTAAGCTCAGCTAATAAAGCATCTGCAAATGTTTCAATATAACTCTGTTCTTTTATGAATTCATCTTTATGTTTTGCAAACCAATCTCTATCATTATTCTTTTTCAATAATTTAAGAAATGCTATGCTAGATGCAGGAATAGCAGGTACTAGTTGTTTAATGTGTTTAGCCATAAAAAAAGGATATGATTTTTTGCTTTTTATTTAGTTGTGATGAAGTAATATTTTTGATTTGTGCGTGCCGCATTCAATAATATACATTCCTTCTGCAAACGCAGTTAAATCAAGTTGATTCACGCCAATACTCATTTGAAAAGTGGCAACGACTTCACCAACGTTATTATACAAGTATGCTTGTTTCCCATCAGAATTAACTAAAGCAATCATTCCAGTTGAAGGATTTGGATACACCGAAAGTTCTTCTTTACTCGTTTCAAAATAAGGGATACCAGTTGTTAACATGGTGCCCATCTTCATGCCATTTCCAAAACTACTTACCCATAGCTCACTGGTATTATAAGGATTAAAAAATACACGCTCTGGTTGTTGGAACGGATAGCTTGAAACATTCGAAAATACAGGTGGAGTCGCATTGATGTTATTTGATATCCATAGCCCTTGAGTTTCTGAGGCTAAATAAATTTGATTAGGATTTGTAGGATTAAATGTAATAGATGTTACTCGATCAATAGTTGTACCTGTTAATTTGGTCCAAGATGTTCCTCTATTTGTTGTTTTATATAATCCACCTAATCCATTAGGGGCACCGCCCCAACCACTGAAAACACAAGCATACCAAGTGTTTTGAGTGACATCGTTAGGATCAATCACTATATCTTTCGTCCAATAATACATACCTGCATCCGAAACATCGGTCCAAGTATTACTTGTCGGGTTAAATACAAATACTCCCGAACTAGCAGTAAAGGCAGTCGTTCTTCGCCCCGAATATGTACAAACTACTTTGCCATCATTTAGAACAACAATGCTTGCAGGATGTTTTTCGGTGCGTGGAGGGTTTGGTAATAACGTCCACGTAGAAGATGCTAATAAATTTAAATTAGTGGTTTTATAAATACCTCCAACGCCATTACCTCCAGCATAATTAATAACACTGGCATAGGCAATATTAGGATTTGTAGGATCTATGGCGATCCAAAAAACAGGATGATTAAATATATGTAAGTCTTGCCACGTTGCCCCATTGTTGGTTGAGAAAATTAATTTACCATTACCATCTAACGCATCTAGCTGAGCATCGGCTAAACGCGTACTTTGATACATATCGTGTATGTTAGATGAAGCCGCAAATAACGTTCCTGTTGTTGGATGTTGTGCAACTCGGTATGTTGAATTTGCTGAATTTCCTGTGTAATTGTATGACCATGAATTTCCTGCATCTGTACTTCTAATGCCTCTTATATCTGAATAACAAGCCCACATATTGGTTGCATTTATCCAATGTACTTGCCAGCAAGTCGTATTTTCTATACCGCAACTTTGATAACTAGCATTTGTTGGAGTTGCTGCATTCATAGGATGTTGCCCAGAAGTATTGACATAAGCCTGTTGCCAGCTTGTACCTCCATTAGATGTTTTGTGAACAAATCCGAAATCTCCAAATACTACATCATTTGCATTGTTAGGCGCAACAGCTATCGCGAATGGACATTCACCGTAACTCCATCCTCTATCGCCTCCTTGTCCACTCCAACCTGTATTGATGTTTAAATTATTATTCGTATTAAATACTTGATTCCAACCCGAACCTGCATTCGTTGTTTTAAGCACTATAGGTTCTGAACTTGTATTACTTCCTGCTAAATAAACTGTATTAATATCATTGTTCGCCATGCCAACAAACATGGGAAAATCTACACCACTATTTATTCCTGTCATTTTTGATGTCCAATTTCCAACACCATAATCAACGGAATAAACACCTGTCATAAAACCATAATAATTAGAACCAACAACGCCTACATATATATTTCCAACATCTGCTGTGATACAAAAAAAGCGAGTAGTCGTTCCAACTTTAGCACCTGCAAAAGACCATATTCTATCGTTTGTTGGTAAACCAGCAATAGTGGCTGTATTCCATGCCACACCTGAATTAGTAGAAACTAAAACGCCATCATTAGTGCCAATATAAATAGTGGCACCGTCAAAAAATACACCACCAACAACATTGCCAGAACCAGAAGATAAGGCTGTATGAATTAAGGTAAAGGTTGTTCCGCCATTATTTGAAAAATAGATAGCTCCATAATAGGAAATAATAACAAGATTAGGATTATTGTAATCAGCATCTATGCTAAATGTTTCTTCTGTATTATTTGGATTACCTGAGAGTGCAGTCCACGTAACGCCATTATCAGTACTTTTCATGGGCACAATCATATTATTTGCATAACTGATGCTGTATAATAAACCTGAAGTAGACGCATAACACACTTTAGAGTTATGTCCCGCTATTAATTGCTGAAAATTTACCTGATTATATGTTTGTCCAAAATCGGTAGTGTGAAATAATTCACCCATATCGCAAGCCACATAATATTCGTTATTGTTAGCCGGATTAATTGACAAGGCGAATAAGGCACCGCCGCCGCCAATACCTTTTGAGCTGAAGGATGATGGTTGTGCTTTGATAATATTAAGGTAGCCAAATAATAGAAATAAAATGGAGTAGTATTTTTTCATCTTTATAAATTTAATTAACTATTAAATTTATAAATAAAAAACAGAATATTCCATATCTAAATTTTTTAATTCAAATTTATTTACAAAAAAAATAGTGACAACGATGTGCCACTATCCTTCATTTTAATTGAAAATAAAACTAAGCATGTTCTTCCCAAATGCTTACTAAATGCACAATCGTTTGAGTTGCTAATTGCATATCTTGTACACTCACCCATTCTTGTTTGCTATGAAAGGCGTGTTCGCCTGCATAAATATTAGGACACGGTAATCCCATAAATGATAAACGAGATCCATCTGTGCCTCCGCGAATACTTGACAATACTGGCGTAACGCCTGTGCGCTTAATTGCCTCTAATGCATATTCTACAACATGATAGCAGGTGTCTAACATGTCTTTCATGTTTCTGTATTGCTCCGTTACTTTAAATTCGTAACTCGATTTTTTATAATTTGTCAAAACAGATTTGGTTATCTCTTCTAATTCTGTTTCTAACGTTTTTAATGTAGGTGTATCAAAAGCACGAATAATAAATTTGATTTCTACTTTTTCTAATCCACCATTTATAGCAACCGGATGCATGAAGGGTTCTTTCTTTTCAGTAGTTTCAGGAGTTTTGTTTTTCGGAATACGATTTACAATTTCAGCGGCTATTTTAATAGCGTGTTCCATTTTATTTTTCGCAAAACCCGGATGCGTCGGTAAACCGTGGATTGTAATAGTAACGCCGTCAGCACTAAAGGTTTCATTTTCTAAATGCCCACGAGATTCTCCATCCATCGTATAACCATACTGTGCGCCTAATTTTTTAATATTGACTTTATCAGCACCTCTACCTATCTCTTCATCGGGCGTAAATAAAATACGGATGGCACCGTGTTTCACTTCGGGGTGATTCATTAAATAATTTACGGCATCCATAATTTCGGCTAAGCCGGCTTTATTATCCGCTCCCAATAATGTTGTTCCATCGGTTGTAATAATATCATTGCCTAATTGCCCTGCTAAATCAGGATGTTCAGCAAACTTAATAATTTGCGATGCATCATTAGGTAATACAATATCATTACCATTATAGTTAGCGTGAATGATAGGATTTACATGTTCGCCGCTGCAATCGGGTGATGTATCCATGTGGGAACAAAAACAAATAACAGGTACTTGTTTAGTTGTGTTACTTGGAACGGTTGCATAGATGTATCCATGCTCATCCATTTCCGCATCTTTAATACCAATTGCTAATAATTCTTCCACCAATATTTTGCCTAAGTTTTTTTGTTTCATCGTACTTGGACAAGTTTTCGAATTAGGATCTGATTGTGTATCTATTTTAGCATAACGAATGAAACGCTCTGTTACTGTGTGTTTGTAGGTTGTAAAGTTCATAAAAATAAGTTATTTGAGTTTAGTTGTTTGAGTTTTTTG
>JAYVDU010000195.1:0-16002 GCA_043749245.1 Bacteroidota bacterium
CAGTTAGCTTTGTTATTTGCTATTCGGTAGAAAACGGTTTCAAATTCCTCACTTCTTATAGCTGCAAACCGTTATGTGTAACCTTAACGCAACAACAAAACAGACAATTATAAAATGAAAAAAGCAGTAATAGTAGCATTTGACAAGTTCACAGACATTGATATTTTTTTAGCTTGGGACTTACTTAACCGAGTTAAATTTCGTGACAAAGAATTTCAAGTAAAAATTGTTGGGACGGAAGCAACCCATATATCTGTATGTGGACTTGACTTAAAAACTCACGGACTTATTGAAGAGTGCAATGATGCAGACCTTATATTTTTTGGCAGCGGACCTGGGACAAGAAACGTTATCAAGGACGAACTTTACTTAAAACGCTTCAACCTTGACCCTAGCAGGCAAATTATTTGTTCAATGTGTTCGGGTGCTTTAATAATTGCAGCTCTTGGACATCTAACAGGACTTTCAGCAACAACTTATCCGACTGCATTTGAGGCTTTGAAAAATTATGGTGTTGACGTTCTTGAAGACAAACATTTGGTAACACATGGCAACATTGGAACAGCAGCAGGTTGCTTGGCGGCAGTGGACTTAGTTGGTTGGGCTATTGAAAAACTTTACGACTACAAAGTTAGAGAAGATGTTATTGCATCTGTTTTACCAATTGGACAAGGACAAGTTTGTATTTATTAGAGGACAAAAGAAAGGCTACACATAACATATAAGAATTAAACGATGTTCCGCCCCCTTCTGAGGAATTTCGATTTAATCATTTGTTGAGCTATAGTTTCGGTTGCCTTTGTCAATAAAGTGTTTTTGGAAAATTTTGTATTATGCAATTTTAAAAAGAAGAGTTCCTTTTTATTTTAAAAAATGAATCAAAGGTTGAGTTTCATTTTTGTGTTTTTTGGTTTTGGTTTTTAATTACTTTTTCGGTAACACAAATAGTTGAATATTAAAAAAAACGTTTAATAACTCTTGTTTTTCTTTGTTGTTCATTATCATTCATATATGGCTTTATAGTCTATATTTATTACTTACAGAAATTCACTACTCCTTATATATGCTTTTAGTATATAACATGTTGTCAGAGGATATGATTTTAACAAAGTATATTCCATTGGTTAAGAATGATATGTCGATTTGCGATTTATTTGTGTTTATTGTTTCATAAAATACTTTTCTTCCAAAGATGTCATATACTTCAACGTTCGAATTATTTTTAGCATTTTCAATGATTATAAAGCCTGATGAAGGATTAGGATACAAATAGATTGCAGAATATAAATTATAAGTATTTGTATTTGTACAGATATTAACAATGATTGAAATAGAACTTGTATTACTACAATTATATATATCCACCCCCGTTACAGTATAAGTAGAAGTTGTTGTTGGTGTAAAAGTAACGTCATTTGAAACGCCATTTGTCCAAGTGTAAGTTGTTGCTCCGCTTGCATTTAATGTTACAGATTGTCCTTCGCAAATAACTGAATTACTTGCAGTAATTGTTACATTAGGCAATGCGTTTACAGTAATTGTTTTGGTAACATTTGTACTTACGCAATTTGCATTTGCTGTTATAAGTGTGATGGAATATGTTCCAGAATTTGTGTATGTTATTGTTGTTGTTTGATTATTAGAACTTGTAGGAGAACCTCCCGAAAGCGTCCAAGAATAAGATGTTGGAGAATTAATACCACTTGCTGATATATTTATTGGTTGATTAACACATACCGAATTTGATGTTAATGCTATACTTGCGGTTGGCACCCCTGTTTTTTCATATGCACCAATATCTGGTTTAATTCCTAATGGTCTATTTATTCCATTAATATCTATTGCACTATATTGTGATGTAATAGTGCTAGCAGCATTTACAGCTGGACTGGAACATTGTAACTTAAAATTGTATACGGTTGTATCTATAAATTGAGGATTTAATCCGATTATATCTGAGATATTAGTAAAGGTGGCAGATGAATTAATATGATTAAAAAGTAAATTATTTCCAAAAGTTAAACCTGTAGTAGACCCATTTTTGCTATTGGCGTTTTCGCCAGTGCGAGCGTACATAATATTATTAAAAACTGTAACGTTTGTAGAAGTAATAACAGTAACCTCTCCTCCCGAAATTGCAGCACTTTTCCCATTAAAGAAACATGTATTATTTTTAATATTACAATTCGCACTGGCATAAATATGAATCCCTCTGCCACCATTTTTGTATACTATGTTATTTTCAATTAATGTTTTTCCGGAATAAGGTGTTAACGTTGTTGAAGCATTGCTCTGCGAATCGATAATAATTCCGTTTCCATCTGTTATAGCGCAAGGTGCATTTATCCATGGTACTAATAACTCATTTCCATAAACTACATTATTTCTAATTATCATTGAATATGCTGTAGATGAATGATTATCATAGTTCCATGAATTGAGATTTGAAATTCCACTTCCTCCATAAATTGTATACCAAGAATTATTATAAACCAAATTGTTTTCATAGGTTAAATAGTCTGCTTGTAAAGAAACAATCCCACCTGTTCCACAATCAAAGACCTCACAATTTCGCACAGTTATATGATGTACGTGTTTTCCATTAGTTCTCCCATCAATCAAAATGCCTGTGCCATTATAAGCACCGTCTGATGGTCCAGTTGGATTTGCACAACTTCCAGGTTGATTTAAAGCATTGGCAAGTGAAATATTTCCATTATTACCTTGAATTCTTAAACCGTTTATGACTATGTGATGCACGCTATCAGACATACTAACGCCCGCCCAACTGTTAAATTTCAAGAAAGGTGCGTGACCTGGATAGTTGGTAATTACAAGTGGATTCGTGGCAGATCCCGAAGCTCTTAAAGTAAGTACCCCGCTTGCTGTTCCATTAATATATGTTCCATTCATTACAAAAATGGTATCGCCTGGATGTAAAAATGTTGTGCTGTATGAAAACCAACCTAATGTTTGTTTTGCTGTTGATACAGATAATCCATTAAATGAATTATTTCCAGTAGTAGAATTAACGAAGTAATTTGTGGCGTTTGCACAAAAATAATTTGCAAAAACGAGGATGTAAATTATTTTTTTCATTTTTTTAATCGTTAGATTATTGTCAAAGCTCATCTTTATATTTCAATTAAAAATACCAACTGTTTATTTATTGCTTAATCAAAGTAATTTTATAATAACACTAAAATAATTTAGCAAAATTAAATGTATTGTAAGTTCTATGTTTTACTATCAATTATAGGAATGCGATATTTTTCGTAATTTGTAATTATATTTATTTTTGTACATCTTTAAAAAAATTTATTAATACATCGCTTTAGATCTTCTTTGATAAAGATATGCAGCAGGAGTAAAAAATCTAAGTGTAATTTCAAAACCACCTTTAGCGTTACTAACTTTTGATAAACCAGATGCATTAATATCATAACTTAAGCCAATAGCATATTTACCTGTTTCTATTAAAAGAGAAGCAATTATGGCGTCTCCTGCTCTATAATAAGCGCCAATGCCGATAGAAGAACGCTTAATGATACCTGTGTATTTAGAGTCATCTTTTACAAAATATTTAACCATTGTACCAGCAACAATTTCTTTTGAGGGGCCTTGAAATTGAACTAACCAACTTGGCACAATGGCAAACATAGAGTTTGGAATACCAAATAAAATATTTCCATGAAATACATATTTTCTAAACAATCTATCGCTAACACCTGCAACAAAATTTTGTTTTGGTCTATTAATATGATAGACAGAAAATCCAATTAAAGCCTTTACTTGATTATTTGAAGCAATTGATTTTTCGCTTTGACTATACGACCATAAAATTCCAGCACCCAACTCTGGATATGAAAAATTTTGTTGTGAGAGTTTTTCTCCACTAGATAGATTTGGATCGTAGGTTGTGCCATTATATTGAGTGGGATAAATTAGTTTTGTGTTATCTACCTTTCTTTGAACAATTGACCCTTGCAATCCAAGTGATAATGAACTTAATTTATTTAAAGGAAAAAACATAGCTAACGATAAGTTAGTTTGTAAGGTTCCCATTTTAGCATCTCCAGCTTTATCATTATAAACAGATAATCCTCCAGCGACCCTGTTGTATGATTTTTTAAAAGTCATAGATCTTCTAGGGTCAACAGTTTCCCAGTTACTTGCTTTAAACTTTGATTCAAACGAAAATCCATATGAAGTGTATGGCGTTGTTATACTTCTCCATTGATCTTTATAAACAATTGACGCACGCATTACATGTGTGGCTCCAGTTAAAGCAGGATTAAGTAACGATGGATTTTCATTAAATTGTGAAAAATGAAAATCTTGAGAAACTACTATTTGTGAAAATAGTATTCCAATTAGTAGAAATTTTAATTTATATCTCATTTTCTATTTAATTAAAGTAATGTTCCCTTTTTTAGTAATTGTTCCAACTTTTAGTATTTCAGCTTTTATATAAAATGTAAATACTGCTGAGTTTAACGGACTACCTATAAAATTACCGTCCCAACAAAACGCAGCATCATTGGAATCATATACTTTTTCTCCCCATCTATTATATATAGCTATGTAAAAACTGGTTGTACACTCATTCCAACCCTTTAAACAAAATTCATCATTAATACCATCGCCATTTGGAGTAAACGCATTTGGTGCACCATAATCAGCATTGCTGTAACAAGCGGGTTCAACTGTAACAATAACACATGAAGCCGTTGTACAACTTCCAATAAAAGTGTTTATGCAATATTGTGTTGTAATAGCTGGCGCTGCAATTGGTGATAAACATGCAGTACAACTTAATGCGTTTGTTGGTGTCCAAGAATACGTAATTCCAGTTCCAACAACATTTAAAGTGGTTGATTCACCTTTTACTATTGTAATATCTGAACTAATTGTTATTGTTGGAGCAGGATTAACAAACACAGTGGAGGTTATGGAACTTGTGCAAGTATTTACAGAGCCTATGACAGAATATGTAGAAGTTGTGTTTGGAGCAATTGAAATAGTATTGCTTGTTGCACCATTACTCCAAGTATAATTTGTAGCACCAATTACTGTTAATATAGAAGCGGTGCTCGCACAAACTGTGGCATTGTTAACAGAAATAGTTGGAATAGATATGACATTAACATTTACTACAGTTGATCCTGTGCAGGTTCCATTTGTCCCATTAACGGTGTAGGTTGTATTTATAATTGGAGATACGGCTGTCGTATTTCCAGTAACATTCATTGGCAACCATGTGTAGGTTGTTGCACCACTAACAATTAATGTAGCTGAATTCCCTATACAAATAGAGGCTGAATTAGATGTAATAGTAACAGGTGGTATCACATTTATTGTGCTGGTTATTGTACTTGTGCATGCCCCAGCACTTCCTGTAACTGTATATACATTAGTTGAAGAAGGATTTTCAGTAACAATTGAACCTGTGGTTGAACTTAAACCAGATGACCAAGTGTATGACGTTGCTCCAGTGGCTGTTAATGTTGCTGTACCACCTGAACAAATAGTTGAACTATTTACTGTTATAATTGGACTCGGAATGACTGAGATAGTTGATACAGCTGTATTTGTACAACCATTTGTTGAGCCCGTTACGGTAAAACTTGTTGGATTTATTGTAGGAGAAACCAATGTTGTATTTGTTGTTACACCATTGCTCCAAGTATAACTGGTTGCGCCACTTGCCGTTAATACCGTTGATGTTGAAGCACAAATAGTAGCATTATTTACTGAAATAGTTGGAATAGTAGTAACATTGACATTGACTGCTGTTGACCCTGTGCAAGCGCCACTACTTCCATTAACAGTGTAAGTTGTATTTGTAGTTGGTGATACAGTTGTGGTAGTTCCAGTAACATTCATTGGTAACCAAGTATAAGTACTGGCACCATTTGCTGATAACGTGGCTGTACTTCCTGAACAAATACCAACAGAAGGAACTGTAATAGAAAGTACTGATGCAACAGTTACAGAACTTGTTGTAGAACTTGTACATGTTCCAACGCCACTAGTTACTGTATAAATAGTTGTTGCTCCTGGAGTTGCGGTAACAATTGAACCTGTGGTTGAACTTAAACCTGATGACCAAGTGTATGACGTTGCTCCAGTGGCTGTTAATGTTGCGGTGCCGCCAGCACAAATAGTTGCACTATTTACAGAAACGGAAGCATTTGGCATAACAGATAAGGTAATGGTTGTTGAATACGTTTGGGGCAAAATACAAGCACCTGCACTCCCTGTAAAAAGCGTGTAAGTTGTTGTTGTAATCGGGCAAGCATTAATGGTAGGTGTAGTTTGTCCACCAGGTTGCCATGTATATGTAAAAGGTGAACTTCCCCCACTAATTGATGCTGATAAAGTGGAACAAGAACCCTGACAAATTAACGTTGGAGTAGCTACAATAGATGAGGTTAAAGGAGTGTTGCAAGAAGCTTTTAATGAAACATCATCTAGGTACATGTAATTACTCGTCCCAGCACCTACCATAATTGTATTGGTGTTATCTCTAAAATTTCCAATTACTATATAACTTTCTCCGCCTTGCGCACAAAAAGTACCTGTAATAGTTTGACAAGAACCCGCTATTAAATTTCCTGCCGCATTATCTATTTGTGGTATTGCATTAATTATTGAACCTGCACCTATAAATTGAGCGCCTCCATTCATTGTATTTATATCAATTAATCCTTGGTTATGAAACCAAACTCCTACGCCATCACATTGAGTTAAAACATTGTTTGGTGGCGCAGGTGGCGATGCTGTTTGGCGCGATTTAACAACCATACTAAAACAATATTGTTGGCCAGCCACTAAAGGTGAAATTAATTGAGCCTGGACATACTCTCTACCATTACCGCTACCAGCTGCCCTTGTAAAAAAACCAACCATTCCATTACCACTTGTGCAAGCATAGTTATTTGCATTTGCAGAATTTGGAGCAGGAACTACGCCATGTAAATTATGATAATCAGGAGTACTTAATGCTCCGCTATTATCTGTCCCAACCCAACCTTGAACCGGTCCAGGAGTTAAAGGCATCACTATAGAACCAGAAATAGTTGGGGTACCAGCTATTTCAAAACCTGGATTAGGTAGTAATTGAACACCACATCCTCCATTTATACATTGAGCAATTACACTCAAATTAAATTTAAAAAAAATAATGAAAAGTATAATTATTAAATGCTTCATACAATAAGGTTATTAATAGTTTACCTTATTGTAAATATATTGTAGAAACTAAAAAAAGCATATAGGGGCTTGCCCTCAAATTAAAACCACGTATTTTTTATCTACATAAAATAATTTTTTTAGTAATTGTATTTTTTTCTGAAACAAACTTAATGTTATAAATCCCATTCTCATATTGCCCTAATTGAATATCAATAATTAATGTTTTTTATAACTAATTTTTATTAAAATGGAAGTTGACTCTAATTATTAAAAAAGACCATCTCTAACTAAGCTATAAACAATGTTGTTATTTATCATGAAAAAAAATTCACTTAATCGAGATGGCCTATGTCTTTTATGAAATTTAATTTGAATTTTTATAAATAACATGCGTTCTAAGTAAATAAGTTCTTTGTAAGTCATTTTATTTAATTCGTACTCATTATAAAATACAGAATATGATAATATTCTATTCTTCAATTTTTTAATTGCTCTTTCTTCAATTAGTAATTAAGTATTTCCAGAGTATCTAACAAAATCAATAACCATTTTTTGTAAAATTTATTCAAATAAGATTAATATTTAACAAACTTTATTTTGATTATTTTATAGTTTAAAACAACTGCTTTTAAAAAGTATAATCCATTACTTAATTTTGATAAATCAATTGAATTTTTATTGTTGTCAATTGTTTCAGAAACAACGACTTGTCCAAGACTATTTAAAATTTCAATATTTTTTAATTTTGTTATATTATTTATATATAAGATGCCATCAGTTGGGTTTGGATATATTTCAAAATTATTTGTTTTTATATTACAGTCATTAACTGATATAATTTTAGAGTAATTTATTTTACCATCATAATCAACTTGTTTTAATCTATAGTAAACCGTTTCATTTAATCCATAATTAAAGTCATCATCAATTATTTGATATGAATTTATTATTAAAGAGTTACCATTTCCTAAAACTCTATTTATTGGTTCAAATTTAATTCCATCTCTACTACATTCAATAATAAATTCTTTATTGTTTTTTTCAGAAGCAGTTCTCCAATTTAGTTGTACTGTATTGTTATTATCTAAACAATTAGCTGTAAAGTCAATTAATTCAATTGGTAAAATAATAGCTGATGTTACTACAAAATCGTCAAAGAAAATGTAAGCTGAATTTGAAGTTGATGCCGCTGTACTAGTAAGCACTGCCGCAGAAGTAGCTGCTGGAGAACGAAAATTCCCAATTGTCATATACTGTAGTGCTGCACCAGAGTTTGGAGTTGTAAACGTCATTATATATTGTGTCCAATTTGTAGAAAAATAACTACCTGCTGGAGTTTGAACTTGTGGAGTTGCTCCTCCACCATTATAATTTACACTAGAAGAACTTGTAGATGTAAAGTAACAGCCTATACGGTCAATAGTAAATTTGAATCTGGCTAAATTTGCTACTCTTGCATAAAAAGACACTGTATATTGAGTATTAGCTAACATAGGTGAAGCTAATTGAACTGTTGCATACTCTATTTCATTTCCGTTAGAATGATAGCAAAACATACCCATCATTCCAGTTCCTGTATTTGCAGTAATTTGCGAGCCTCCAGTAGCAGATGTATATGCTGTTAAAGGCGTCGGCCCACACGTATTAAATGCATCAGGAGTTATCCACCCTCTATCCCAAGGAATTGCTTTTAGCAATTGATCTGAAGCTGTTGGACATGATGGTGAGGTTGTTTCAAACCCGGGATTAGGTGCTAAGTTTTGAGATGATAAAAATTTAATGCAGAGTAAACCTAAAATTATAAAATATATATTTTTCATTGTTTAATTATTTAAATAAGGTAACAACCCCATTTTTACTTATTGAAGCATCGTTATTTGAACATTTCATTTTGTAATTAATCGTCCAAAAATAAACGCCATCTCCACAAAATTCACTTCCGTTTTTTCCATTCCAACCTTCATTATAATTACTTGATTGGTATATTTTTTGTCCCCATCTGTTATAGATCTCTAAAGTAAAATCCGCAATAAAATTTGAGAGAAATGGTTTTAATGTAGATTTATCAATGATTGGAAAAAACACATCATTAGCCTTATCTCCGTTAGGTGTAAATACATTTACCTGTTCCGTTTCTTTATCAATAATTGAATTAGTTTTCACACTAAATTCATTTTTGTATCTACAGGGTGTAATTGTAAACCAAACTGTATAATTTTGATAATTATTAGGATTATCAATAATTATACTTTCATTTTGTGCCCCTGAAATTAAATTGCCATTATTATACCATTGATAATTTGTATAGCCACTTGGGGCTATACAAATAGCTTGTTCATCAGCTTCACAAAACGAAGTAGTAATTGCTAAAGTATCTAATGGCGAAGAAGGTTCTATTATTGAAATGGAAAGTGTTTTTGAGCAAATACTATTTGATATAATACAGGAATAAGTACCTGATATTAAATTATTAAGGATAGAAGAATTACCTGAATTTGTGGATGTAAAGCCAGATGGTCCAAACCAATTATAAGAGTAAGTATAGCTTGGTGAAGGCGTAAGGTTAATAGACCCTAAATTTGTTCCATGGCAAGGGTTATTTTGAACTTGTTGTGATACAGATATAACAGATTCACTCAATATAAATTTGATTGAATCTCTGCAACCAAATGAATTTGTAAAGCCAACAAAATAAACAGCGTTATTTATTGGATTAGTAATTAGTAAAGAATCATTATTATTTATAGGTAATACATTACCATTAATAGAATACCACTTATAATTACTTCCTATGCCTGCAATGAGCCATGTATTTGAAGCATCACAAAAATTTACACTTTGATTACTTAATTGACTTCCAGCCGCTGGTATAGTAAATGAAGTATCTTTATATCCACAGCTACCATTTTGAATTCTTAAATAAATTATTCCAGCATTTAATCCAGTTACCGAACTACCATTTCCATAAATAGTACCTGTAATAGCAGGAGCCGAACTCCATGTGTAAGTATAAGCAGGATTATTAATAATACTAATTGCACCAGTATTTCCAGAGCAAGATGCTATTGTAGATTGTAAAATTGCTTTTATATAAGGGCTAGTAATTATAGTTTGCATAACGGAAGAACATCCTGATGCATTAGTTAACTGAACATAAAACGTATCATTTACGGCTGGGTTGGTTACAGTTAATGTATTACTTGTAGCTCCAGAAATATTATTATGATTATTTGGTCCTTGCCATTGATAAGTTGAATATCCATTTGGTACAACAAGAGACGCTGTTGGATTTCCAGGGCAATAAACAGAAGTTAAACTTTGTGCTTGTCCACAATCTAAACTTAAATACGCATAGCCAAAATGCGCTTGATAAATACAATCTGCAACTTCAAATACAATGGTAACAGTTTGCCCTACAAAAGGAGTTAAATCAATATTTGCTTGAGACCAATTTTTATAATATACCGTACCACCAACTCCAGAAACATTAGCCATTTTAAAACTAGGCTCAGTGCCTCCTGCTGCTATACCCGCTCTTGTGAAATATTGACTACAATTGCCCCCAATATCATTGCCCGCCGCATCTTTTAATTTAACACTAAAAAAAGCTTCTTGGTCAGTTGTAGCATGATAGCCATGGCTTAAAACAACAGCATATTTATATAAAAATTGAGAGTTAACACTTGTAACATTCATGGAATAACTCATCATAGAAGCTACTCCATTTCCTCCAGAAGCATAAAATCGATTCCCTAGCCTTACAGATACATTTGATCCTGGATAAAGTAATGGTAAATCATACAATCCTGATATTAAATTTCTACATAATGGATCATAACCAACAATTGCTCCAGCGCCAGGATTATTATTACCAGGAGGCGTTGTCATAATAGTATGCCTAGCTAGTGAATTTGTTAAGGCACTATTATTACCTTGGTTTGAAAAACCAGAAGTATAAGGAATTGGAAATGTCCAAGGGGTGTAGGCTGTTTTGGTATATGTTCCTCCAATCCAATTATTAAAATTACCTTGTTCGATAGATGCATTGGGACAATTTAAGCCCAAAGATTTTTCTTGAAAAGAATTGTAAATCTCATTTAAATTTATGGAACTATTGTTTTTTTGCTGACATACAATAGCATTTGTAAATAGACAAAGAATAACAATCGGCAATTTATATTTTCTTTTCATATTGTAATATTGATAGGTTTCTTCAGTGTAAAATTATATCGATAAAAATATTTTGTAAATAGGGGCGAGCCCTCATTTTAAAAAATGTTTATGAAAACTACATTCGTAAAAAATTACTTAAGCTTATTAATCCAAATAATATGATACAAGAAATTAATAAATACACTGAAAAAGATACATGGATTTGGAACCAATTATTTGAAAGGCAAACAAAAAACCTAAACGTTAAAGCTAGTATAGCATACTTGAGTAGCTTAGAAAAAATGAGCGAATTTTTAAACGGAAGCGAAATCCCTAATTTTAACAAAATAAATAAATGGTTTTTAAATAAAACAGGTTGGCAAATTGAAGTTGTGAAAGGCTTAATACCTGTTGAGGATTTCTTTGAACTGCTATCACAGAAAAAATTTTGTTCGTCTACATGGCTCAGAAATCCACAACAATTTGATTATCTTGAAGAACCAGATATGTTTCATGATATATTTGGCCATATCCCTTTATTATCCCATTCTGTATTTTCAGAATTTGCACTTGAGTTTGGTAAACTTGGGAAGAATTATTTAAATAATACAGATTCTATTGCTGCTTTACAGCGATTATATTGGTTTACAATTGAATTTGGATTAATCAAAGAAGTAGAAGAAATTAAAGTATATGGTGCTGGAATAATATCTTCTTTTAGCGAAACAAATAAAGCTATTTTAGCAAAAACAAATCATTTAGATTTCAACATAGAATTAATTTTAAATAATTCCTTTCAAACAAATGCAATGCAAAATGAATATTATGTAATTAAATCATACGATCAATTATTTAATTCTATTGATGAAGCAGATAAACTGCTCAACGGTAAACTTGACTTATTACATTATTATTAATAAATGAAACAGTCTTAATAATTATTTCAGATTTCTAGGATATAAATATATCTTTATAATATGTTTTTACTAAAAATAAAACTCCTTTCTTACATAATATTAATTCAATTAATATTATCACTCCAAGTATACGGTACAAATATAGATTCACTTATAAAAAATGTGGTTCTTGAAAAAAATGACACTTCCAAAATAAGAAAATTAGCTATAATTGTTAACGAACTCAGAAACAAAGGAGAATATGATTATGCGTTAAAATACTGTGATGAGATTTATACAATTAGTAAAACGACTAACTATAACATTGGAGAAGCAATTTCTTATAGATTAAAATCAACTATTTATTTAAAGAAAAATGATTTTGAGAAAGCAATTTACAATTCAAATAAATCAATTGATATTTGTAGGGCAATAAATAATCCTATAGAGCTGTGCAGAAATTATTCTAACCTTGGCAATGTTTATTTAGAGCAAGGGCACAATCAAAAAGCACTTGAATTTCAATTAAAAGCATTATCTATCGCCGAAAAGCTAAAAGACACGTTGGGTATAGGAAAATTATATAATTCAATAGGAAATATAAATGATAATTTTAAAAATTACGAGAAAGCAATTGTGTATTATAATAATGCTTACACTATTTTTGAAAAATCAAATAATCAAGAATTATTAGCTGGAGCTTTATCTAATATTGGCAATTGTTACAATCACCAAAACAATAATGATTCTGCGTTAACATACTATTTTAAGTCTTCTGAAATCTATTTAAAAACAAATAATAAATTAGGATTAGCATATGTAAATAATAATATTGGTGTAATATATTCAAAGATAAATGACCCTAAAAACGCATTATTTTACTATGAAAAAGCCTTAAAACTTACTATTGCTTTAAAACAAAGAAAAGCGGAAGCAACTCTTTATAAAAATATTGGTGACATATATATATATATATATGATTTAGAAAAAGCTGAGTTAAACTTAAATAAAGCACTAGCTATTAACAAAGAACTTGATTACACCTATGGCTTAATGAGCACGTTTAAATCACTTTCTGAATTGCAATCAAATAAAAAAAAGCCAGAACTTGCTTTGGAGTATTATAAAAAATATATCGCAATAAAGGATAGTTTTTATAGTATTGAAAGTGCAAAAGATATAAATCAAAAAATCATAAAGTATGAGTCTGCCTTAAAGGATAAGGAAATTGCGCTATTAAATGCTGAAAAAACTAAAAAAGAATTTGAGGATACTAAAAATAGAGCAATTAGAAATTCGATTATTATTCTAGGTTTTTCTATTGCATTAATTAGCATTTTTTTAATTGCTTTTTTATCGTCAAAGAAACAAAGAATGCTTCAGAAACAATTTCTTCGTCAATTAATTCATTCGCAGGAAGATGAAAGAAAACGTATTTCTAAAGAATTACATGATGGTATTGGACAAAGTTTAGTAGTAATTAAAAACAATATGAATGAAGATAAATCACTTATTGAAAATACAATTGATGAACTAAGGGCTATTTCTCGCAACCTACACCCTATTCAATTAGAAAGACTTGGATTTAAGGGCGCTATTGAAAGTATTGTAAATGATGCTTCAAAAGTAAATGTAATATATTTTAGTCATGAAATAGAAGATGTCAGTGAATTTCTTAATCCTGAACATCAAATAAATATATACAGAATAATACAAGAATGTATAAGCAATATTATAAAACACTCAAATGCAACCGATGGTAGGGTAATAATTATGAAAGATAAAAATCATATAAAACTTAGTGTTTTTGATAATGGAAAAGGATTTGATTTGACAGAAGCAAAAAAGAAAAAAACACTAGGACTTAAATCGATTGAAGAAAGAGTAAAATTAATTAATGGACAGTTAATTATTTACTCAACAAATGAAGGAACTAAGTTAGAAATACTATTAAAATATGTGTAAAATTAAAGTAATTATAGCCGATGATCATCCTATATTTAGAATAGGTTTAGCTAATGTTATCAAAGCTAGTAAATCTCTTATATTAATAGGAGAAGCGGTTAATGGTAAAGAAGCAAAAGAGTTAATAATATCTCTTAAACCAGACGTAGCTGTATTAGATATAGATATGCCCTATTTTAATGGGTTACAAGTTTGCGAAGAAATTTGCAAGAAAAAAGACAATGCTACAAAAATTATAATTCTAACACTTTTTAAAGAAATTGATTTATATAAAAAAGCACTTGAAGTTGGCGCAGAGGGTTATTTACTAAAAGATAATGCGGTTGATGAACTAGTAGTTTCAATTGAAGCCATTTTTAAAGGAGAAAATTACATAAGTGAAGGACTATCTGAAAAATTAATTGATAAAAAAAGTCATTTAATTAGCGACAAAACATTAAATGATAATATCAGAAAACTCACAAGTACCGAAAAAAGTATTTTACTTTTAGTTGCAGACAATAAAACAACTAAAGAAATAGCGAAAAAGTTATTTGTAAGTGAAAAAACTATTGAAAATCATAGATATAACATTAATAAAAAATTAGAACTTACAGGAGGTCAAAATAGCTTACTCATATTTGCTCTTGAAAACAAGTTTTATTTTCAATAGAAGTCAGCCCCAAGTCCCCACCACCATTTCAAGTGTTTACGGCGCATCAAGTCCTCAATACCTTTCCGCAAAAGTCATTAAGTTTGTAAGAGTAATTTCCAAGTAAATTTTAAATCCTTCCTTTAAAAACCAATCTTACAATTTGGGTTCTTATTGCCAAATAAATCCAACTATTCATTTAAGATTTATGCTTTCATCAAAGAAAAAAATGGAAGGACCAATCAACAATTAAGGTAGTTCGTTTTTTTAATTATACTCAAAACAACCGTTATAGAATCCTTAAGTCATGACATTGAAACCCAAATACAAGTGCTCGTATACCAAACTTATGTCATTGAATGCTAAATCCGTGAGACTCTATACCAATTAGAAAATAGTTCATAACAAACCCGTGACTTTGAATACTGAAACAGTGAGACAGTATACCAAAGACAAGAACTCGCATACAATACCCGTGACATTGAATATCAAAAAGAAAACCTAGTATGCAAAACCCGTGACTTGACATACCAAACCCGCGACCTAGCATACCGAAATGTTAAAATTATTAAAGTTCACCCCAAACTACCCTTAAAACGTTAGCCTCTTATCTTCGGCTCATTCCCAAGCACAATTGCGAAACGCACAAAAGCCTCCGCAAAACCAAATTTTGCAGTAGAGCTTGTCCACTCCACAAACGTACAAGCCATTTTGAGAATGGCTAAAGAGGTGACGGTTATCTTCGGTAGAAACGGTTTCAAAACCGCGCTTCTTTTAGCTGCATTCCATTATGTTCAGAGCTCCCGGTGCAAATTACAATAACACTTTTACATTAGACTAGAAGAAGAAACGGTTTTAATATAATTTTTAAAAATTAAAAATTGGGTTATGAAAAATATTAAAAATGTTACGATAGGGCTGTTTCTCCTGTTTGCATTTTTCGGTGCTATCGAGACATTAGTCGATACATTATGGCGTTATCAATATTATAGAGAGCTGTACTTTACCAAGCTTAGTTGGGAAGGAATTCATACTATATTCTATGTTGGTATTTTAGGCGGTATAGTAGGGGGTAAAAAATGAAGGTTTAAACTTCTTGTTTTCAATGATAATATTTTTTATATGTTGGTATACCGTTTATTATATTAGCAAATCAGTAAC
>JAYVDU010000196.1:0-5374 GCA_043749245.1 Bacteroidota bacterium
ATGGAGACCAGTGACCACAAAAAACGGGGCGACACCGAAAAGCCATATGAGTAGGGAAAATAAAATAAATTTAAAAGAATGAAACCTATTATAATTTTATCATTAAGTGTATTTTTCTCAATCAGTTTAATTGCACAAACAAAAACTGCAAATAAAAAAAGCAACATATCTAAGATCACTATTGATAAAAAGCAATTATTGGGTAGATATGAGGGTGAAAAAGATGGAGAAAGCCATTCCATTGATGTAAAAATTATAAATAATCACCTTGAGCTTAGTTACAGAGCTGGTGGTACAATGAGTTTTAGCTATAAAGAAAAATCAATACAAGAAGTTATTACAAATGAAGAATATGTTGTCACTACAATTGACCTTGACAAAAATGGGGCTTATAGTTTTACTTTCCGCAAAAATAAAATAAAAGGTAATTACAATATAATTTTAAAATCAGTTGACGACAGCAATATAGAACCTTTAACTTTACAGTTTGAAGGAAAATAGAAAATTCAAACTAAACCCTAAAACTTAAAAACCTTAGCCAATCAGCTACGGTTTTTTTTATTTTAAATTTGATGCTATAAAACTCCAATTATTGGATGATGATTTTTTGAGAGCTGACTTTTTCTCTGCTCTGCTATAGCTGTAATACTAAGGAATGAACCGCTTATACCAATATTCGTTTTAAAACACCCAAATAAACTCATTTTTTTCGCCTCACGCTTAGACGTAATCAAAAAATAGTACGGTAGCTCAGGCTGATAATAGATTAAAAAATAATATTTTTTTGTGGATAGTTAATTTTAAGACAATAAAAATTAATTCCTATTTAGCTATGTAATACCAACTATATTAATACATAGTCCATTTTAAAACACATAGGCACATAGGAAACATATTTTAAATAAGCATTCTATGTGAACTATGTATCTCCTATGTTTGGACTATTTATAAATTATGATTGTTATAACACCTTAAAAGCATTGATATTACTAAATTTTTTACTTACTGAAGAAACTCTAATTAACTATCTTACCCCTGTAATTGTGTTTTTGCGTTTAGGTCTGAATAGTGCATGGAATTTATATTCTATGCCTTCACTGGGTGTTAAGGCTGGCGATTGTACTAATTGCAATTGTTGATTGATAAAGAAGTACCCCGATAAAGATGTGATGTTGTATGCCTGCCTGGCTGTGCTATTCGCTGCTTGATGCAATATGACCCAGTCTTGTTTGGGATTCGATTTCAAATACTGCTTATATGTTTTTACGCTATCATTTATGCAGATACTAATAAACGTAACCTTATCATTAAATTTCTTTTTGAGGTCAATAATTTTTTGCATTTCTTTTAAACTGATATCGCTTTCTGTAGAAAAGAAATTAAGGTAAATGTATTTTCCTTTATAGTAAGATAAATTTACTTTCAACCCTGCTTTGTCATTGGCAGTAAAATCAGGTGCCTGGGCGCCAGGTTGTAATTGATAGATGGTTTGTAATAAATTAAAGGCAATTTTTTTATTTTGCACCGAAGGCGTTGAACGGTATAATTGTTCAATGACGCTTTGTACTTGACGTTTATCGAAATCAGGACTATAATAAAAATCAATCAATCCTTTCAGAATAATTAATTCTTTAATGGTATCATTAGTAATTGTTTTATCTGAATTAAATTGATTGCGCAAATCATTGTAATCAGCAAAGGAATTAATGCTATTAAAAATAGAACCACCTGTTTTAGTAGACGAAAAGGCTTTTAAATAGCCTTTGAAATAGGAATTAAAAAATTCCATGTATTCGTAATTATTATATAAAATAGGTTTATTATCAATAAAAGTTTTTTGTAAATAGGCTTTACTGCGTGATGTATTTGAGTAAAAATTCGCAAATGAATAATCGACATAATTTTTAAAATAGCTGTTCTTATTAGCTTTATACCGTTTACGGGTAACCATGTAAAACGTGTCTAATAATGCATTAAGCTTAGTTGGCGATAAATAACGTTCGTTTGCTTTGGCAAAATTCAAATTGTATTGTTCGTTAAAATCAATAATCAAGGCGTTTAACTCTGTGCTATCTTTGCCGTATACAGAAATTGTTGCTTTGGACTCAGTCCCTTCCTGGTTATTATAAGTAGAATCTAATTGAGGAAAATAAATACCATATACGAAATTAGGCTGTATGTATAGTTTACCAACCAAATTATTAATGCTTATTAAAACAGGTTTAGTTGTTTGCGTTTGAATTTTTAATTCAAAATACCCGTCTTTATCAATGGTATCAATACTTTCTTTTGTTTTAGTGTAAGTCACATAATCCGAATAATCACTTAATACAATTTCTTTACCGATGTGGGAAGCATGCGCTTTCCCTTTAATAGTAACGTTTTGAGAGATACTATTAAAAAAAGTGATTAAAAAAATGATTGTTAAAAACCGCATATCTTATATAATACCAAATATAAGATAAGTTACACTATTTATATGGAAGCTGAAGCAAAGAAATGTTAATGTATGTATCCCCTAAACAGTTTTTTTAAAGAAGCTGAAGTTAACATTCCCGTATTTTCGGGTATCGATAAAAAATTCTTTATTACTCAAATTCGTTTTTAGAGAATGTTCGATAATTAATAACCCATCTTCATTTAGTAAATTATTTTTATACACCAAGTCATGAATAGTAGATGTGTTTTCAAGCTCGTAAGGCGGGTCTGCAAAGATGACGTCGTAAGTTGAATGAGCCTTTTCAAGGTATTTGAATACATCGGCACGTTCTGTGAATATCGAATTTAGTTTAAGGGATTTAGCGGTATCTCGCAAAAAGTTTAAACAAGGCGAATGCATATCAATCGCTGTAATTTTTTTAGCCCCACGAGAAGCAAATTCTAATGCGATATTACCAGTTCCTGAAAACAAATCAAGCACCGTACAATCTTCAAAATCAATGCGATTATTTAAAATATTGAACAACCCTTCTTTTGCAAAATCGGTTGTTGGCCTAATGGGTAAGTTTTTAGGCGCAATTATTTGTTTACCTCTGTGTGTGCCTCCAATTATTCGCAAAATAGTCTATTTAATAAAGTGTAATTAAAATGTTGTGGCATACCTGTTAAGTATTGCCAATTAAGCGCTTTGTGACCAGTGGCTAAACGAATATGCTTGATGTATTTTTTTAAAGATACAATTAATTCCGAATTTGCCTCCACATTACCAATTAACGTTAATGCTACTGTTAATGGATTTAATTGATACTGCTCTAAAATAAACAAAACATAATATAATACATCTTCATTTGTTTTAATGCTATATTGATTTGCTAATATCAATTGTTGATTTTGTTTTACAATCACTTCAATGGTATTATATCTGATAGAAATAAGAACTTGCTCTTTTGATAACTCCTCGGTATTTAGCATTAAACGGGCTAAAGCCGTTATGTGATGTTTTAATTGATGTTGAGGAAATAGTTTATCTAAGGTTGATTTTAAAGCCTCGTCAATTGTATACACTAATTTGATTGTAGAGTGAATGTCATCAGTTAAAATCAATTGTTGTTCTGTATCACCACAATTAAACTCAAGCAATGCTCTTGCGTTATCTGGTTCGAAGAAGACTGTTGGGCAAAGTGTAAATTGTGGGCTAACCTCATTTACCAAAACGGTTTTATACTTTTTTTTCGAAAATCCAAAATGATTTGTTGCTATAAGTAATTGCTCCGAAATACTTTTATTTACTGTATTATCCAACGTAAATGAACACAAAAATAAAGGGCAATTTTTTTCACTTTCTACTTCACAAAAATAAAATTCGTGATTAGATACCTCAATAATTAACGTATCGGCAAATTCTGAACGTTGCCCATAGGTCATTGATTGTATATGTGATTCGGATAACAAATTATATTTATTTCTATTTACAAAACTAACTTAATATTACGAGTAAGAAAATTATTTTTTGATTCAAAAATCTACTCCAACACCTGCGTTTATTTAAAATTTAGTTGCCTAAAAAACTCGCTACAAATCATGCCACAAGCGTTGGCTGCATTTAATGATTCACTACCGTTATTAGTTGCTGCTGGAATAGTTACAGGATTTGTTACCTGTTTTAAGATATTTTCGGAAATACCATTTGCCTCGTTTCCTATTACTATAAGTCCATTTTGCAAAACAGACTTATAAATATTTTGACCATTTAAAACAGCTCCATAAATTGGAACATCTTTTAATTTTGTTTTCAATTCATTAAACTCCATATAAACTACATTTACCCTCAAAACAGCGCCCATGCTTGCTTGCAAGGCTTTTGGATTATATAGCTCCGTAGAAGTTGCGGTGCAAATAATTTGTTTAATCCCAAACCAATCTGCAATACGAATAATTGTACCTAAATTACCAGGATCTCTGATATCATCTAAAAACAGATTAATGGACGTGTTCAAAAGATTTACATTTAGCTGAGGTTTTTTAGCTTTAATAACTGCTAAAATTTGATTTGGCGAAGCTTGTAAGCTAATTTTTTTTAATTCTTCTTCTGATAGTTCATTAATAACACTGCCTGATTTCGATATGATATCCTTGTTATTGCCAATAAAATCAAGTGTTGCATAAACGGAGTGTATTTCAAAATGAGGGGTTAATAAAAATTCGCTTACTAATTTCACACCCTCAATTATAAATAACTGTTCCTGATCCCTATTTTTTTTAGAGTGCAGTGATTGAATAAATTTTATCTGGTTTTTACTAATCATTATTAAAGCCTAAATTAGCCGATTATAAATGTAATTAATCCGTTTGAGCTTTAAGATTTATATTCATACTTTTTTTAATCATCCTTCGTTATTTTGGCGAAGTATATTGGTATGTTTGTTTGTATTGATTTTTAATAGCTCTTGTAACATTAATAAACATTTAATTGAAAACGAATATTTAGTTGAAAAAAATACAGTTTCCAAAAATGGTACTTCTCTCGATAAATCAGGTATAGAAGCCTTTATCAGGCAAAAACCTAATCGTAAAATTTTAAAATTATTTCGATTTAATTTATGGCTATACAATCAGGTGAATCAACAAAAAATGTTAGCCTATAAAGAAAAACGGAATCTTAGGTATGATAAAATAAATGAAAAACGCTTAGCTAAAAATGCTGCTAAAAACGAAAAACGTGTTGCTAAGGGAAAAACAGCAAAGCTTCCGAAACTTAAAAATAAAGAAAAGCCCACTTTTAGAGAGAGTATTTTAGAAGCAGGTGAGGCGCCTGTTATTCTGGACCCATCTTTAACCAAAATTACAGTAAATCAAATACAACAATATGTATTTTCTAACGGTTATTTCGATTCTAAAGTACAAGATAGTGTCGTATTAGATAAAAAACATAAGC
>JAYVDU010000197.1:0-38596 GCA_043749245.1 Bacteroidota bacterium
CTCTGTTTTTAAAATAAATAGCTAAGCACACACCGGATGTAATAAGATAATAAGAGAAATAACAAATATTCATAAGCTCACAAAACCAAGGCTGTGGCAGATATTGAGAGAATAGCATACTTGGTTGACAGCCCCACAAGTAAGACTCTAGGTGAGCAACTTGTGCATCGAGGTTGGTGTCAATAAAAATATTTTTTAGGTAACTTGTTTCCGTATAAAAAAAACTGATAAAAATAAGCGGATATAAATTTTTTAAAAAGGACATAAACCCATTGGTAAATCTATCATTTAAAAAAACAAGTAACCCAATGAGTCCTAAAATAGCCACTCTTACAAGGATATGAAATGCCATGTCTTGCAACTTAGATGCGCCTATACACATGTATAGTGTTGAGATGACAATGTAAAAAATCGTCACGATATCTAAAGGCGATAAGGCCTTTAAAAAATGAAAGCTCGTTTTTTTAGTACGTGCATCAAGTGCTGATTTTTGAGATGCCATGTTGTAAGGCTTTATTTGACGGCCATTTCATACAAGCGTGATGTTTTATATACTTCAGCATTGATATTTTTAAGCCCTTGATTCATCATTTCATTAGTTTCTAAAATAAGAGATGCTTCGGCATACAGCATATTTCTGGCTTTACCATTAGTAATAATCTTAGAATAAAAAATGGCTTCGATGCCTAATTTACGATACCCTTCAATCACACCTAAAACAACCACACGTAAGGTGTTTATTTTTTTGCGCTGAAATAATAATCTGAAAATCCCGAAAGGTAATAAACGCCCTCGTTTAATTTTGATAAGGAGTTGATTGATGTTAGGTAATGCAAATGCAAAGCCTACCATTTTGCCTTCGTGCTCTGCAACTAAGCATAAATCAGGATCTACAATCATTTTCATTTCTTTTGTGAGGTGCATAAATTCGTTATGCGTCATTGGTACAAAGCCTAAGTTTTTATCCCAAGCGGCGTTATACACTGCGCTTGCGTTTTCTGATTCCTTCTCGTAATTTTTCATAGAGATGGGGCGAATTGTAATGCCTTTTGTTTTTAAGCGTGCTTCAAACGCATCAGATAATTTTACTGCTTTTTCCGAAACGCTTTCAGGGCGAATAATGTAAGCGTAAAAATCTACTTTTTTCGCAAAACCATATTGCTTGCAAAACGCATCATAATATTGTTTGTTGTAAGTGGTGCTCATCATAGCAGGCATGTCAAAACCATCTATTAACATACCAAAGGGCTCGTTGGTAGAAAAATTTGTGGGGCCAACAATGCTTGTTAATTTTTCTTTTTTCATCCAATCCATGGCCGCATCAAACAATTTTTTAGCTACTTCAAAATCTTCGATGCATTCAAAAAAACCAAAAAAACCTTCTTGTTTACCTGTGAACGCAATATGGTTATTGTTGCGAATAGCAGCGATACGCCCAACAACCTTATTGTCTTTATAAGCTAAGAACATATCTAATTTTGAGTGCTCAAAAAAGGGATGTTTTTTAGGGTTTAATAAATCCTTTTGTCCTAAAAATATTTCAGGAACGTACATGGGATCGTTTTTATATAAATCATGCGGAAAGTCAATGAATTCGGTTATTTTATGTGGGAAAACTATTTTTTCAATCGTTATCATGCGGTTATTTTATTGATGTTTACGCAAAAATATGCATTCTTTTTACTTATAAAAGGCTTTGTTGAAACTTTATTCCAAAACTATTTTAGCTTAAATTTTGTTTGCGTGAGGGATGCAAGCGAAAAGCCCGCAAACCCCCGTTCCTTTTGGGGTGCGGACTTGTAGCGACAGCCCGACTCTTGCGCCTGTTCTTTTGCGCAAGGGGCACGCCCAAAATATTGTTAAATCAAAATATATAATACCACATAAACCCTTATCTTTATGGGCTTGTTAACATCCTTACATATTTTATTTATTAGCTTCGGCATAGCCGATGTGGTTGATATTTTATTGGTGGCTATTATCCTTTACCAACTTTATAAAATGGTAAATGGCACGGCTGCTGTTAATATATTTATTGGCTTGGCACTAATATACGTGGTGTGGATTGTGGTGCGGGCATTTGAATTAAAACTGCTGGGCTCTATTTTAGGAAAATTCATTAATGTGGGTGTTATAGCTATTATGGTGGTGTTTCAGCAGGAGATTCGTAAATTTTTATTATACATCGGCTCTAATGAGTTTTTGAAAAATAAGAATTGGAAAACATTATTTAATTTTTCGGGGGACGCCAATACGTCGTCTAAATTTATGATAGATGCAGATGCAATTATTGACGCTTGCTTTGTGATGAGTGAAACGAAGACGGGCGCGTTAATTATTATTTCTAAAAAATCGGATTTAAAATTTTATGTTAACACGGGAGAGCCTGTAGATTCTGCATTAACAGACAGAATGCTCGAAAATATTTTTTATAAAAATAGTCCGATGCATGATGGGGCTGTTATTATTAAAGACAATCGCATTGTTGCCGCTCGTTGTGTATTACCGGTTACTGAAAAAGAAAATTTTCCTTCTAATTTCGGGATGCGTCATCGCGCAGCGGTTGGTATTACAGAAACAACAGATGCTATTGCAATTACCGTGTCAGAACAAACGGGTACTGTATCGCTTACGGTAAATGGCGAAATTAATTCGAACTTAACGAAAGATAAATTAAGATATTTGATTGAAAAAAACTTTAAAAACTAACATTATTACGAATCAATACGAATATACAAATCCACGAATGATAGGCCTTGCAAACCTAGATTGGTAAATTCGTATTTCTATTCGTAATTAATAATAACACATACTATAATCATCTAATAAAAATAAATGAATCTTCTCTCAGTAAATCAATTAAGTAAAAGTTTTGGCGACAAAGTTCTTTTTAAAAATATTAATTTCGGAATTAACTACGGCGATAAAGTAGCGCTTATTGCTAAAAATGGTTCAGGTAAATCTACCTTATTTAAAATCTTACAAGGCATCGAAATCCCTGATAGTGGCGACATTGCGTTTCGTAAAGAATTACGCATATCGTTTTTAAGTCAGGAACCAGAACTTAATGAAAGCCACACGATTGAAGAAGCGATTTATGCAGGTGATAGCGAGATGGTAAAAACAGCCATTGATTATACGCACTTGGTAGAATCGCATTATGCAAATCCAACTGACAAAACAGAAAATCAATTGGATGTTTTAACCAATAAAATGAATGATTTAGAAGCATGGAATGTGGAAACACAAATTATGTTGGTGTGTTCTAATTTAGGTTTAAATGATTTAACACAAAAAGTAAGTACACTAAGTGGGGGACAAAAAAAACGGTTGGCTTTAGCGCAAGTTATTTTAAATGAACCTGATTTATTGATTATGGATGAGCCTACCAATCACCTTGATGTTACTGTGATTGAGTGGCTTGAAGATTACTTAAGAAGCTATAAAAAAAGTATTTTATTAGTAACGCATGATCGTTATTTTTTAGATGAAGTGTGTGATAAAATTATTGAGATAGATGATCATCAACTATACGAATACAAAGGAAATTTCCAATACTATATGGAAAAGAAAGCAGAGCGTGGGATGATGGAAGCGTCTGAATTAGAGAAAGCAAAAAACTTATATCGCCGAGAGTTAGAGTGGGTGCGTAAACAACCACGTGCACGAACCGTGAAATCAAAATCGCGGGTTGATGCATTTGTAGATGTAGAAAAAAATGCTCGTAAAAAAAGCATGGATAAAAAAATAGAATTATCCGTTAAAGTAGAGCGTATTGGTAGCAAAATTATTGAAGTACATAAATTACAAAAAGCGTATGGCGATAAAAAAATATTAAATCCATTTTCATATACTTTTATTAAAGGCGAAAAAATTGGCATTGTTGGACCTAACGGTATTGGTAAAAGCACCTTCATTAATATGCTACAAGGCATTGAGCCACCCGATGCAGGTAAGGTTTCGGTGGGTGATACCATAGTATTTGGTTATTATTCGCAACAAGGCATTAAAGTAGCTGATGATAAACGTGTAATAGAAGTTGTAAAAGACATTGCTGAATTTATTCCTTTGGCTAACGGTACGTCGCTTAGTGCTTCAGCTTTATTAACGCGATTTAATTTTGCCCCCGAAGTACAGTACGGACATGTGAGCAAATTAAGTGGTGGCGAAAAACGTCGTTTATACCTGCTAACAGTGCTTGTACGAAATCCTAATTTTTTAATTTTAGATGAACCCACTAATGATTTAGACATTGTGACCTTACAAACCTTGGAGCAATTTTTATTAGACTTTCAGGGCTGTGTATTGATTGTATCGCATGATCGTTATTTTTTAGATAGATTGGTAGATCACGTATTCGCTTTTGAAGGCAATGGTGTGGTAAAAGATTTTCCAGGCAACTACACTGATTACCGCCAGTGGGTGTATGATAGAGAGGATGACGATGATGTAAGTGCTCCACAAATTGGAGGTTCGGATAACGAAGAAAAAAATAAGAATAGCGTAAATCAAGTTCTTGTCAGTTCGAGCGATCCCGATAGTTATCAGATTGAGAACAATCAAACGATTCAAAAAAAGAAATTATCGTTTAAAGAACAAAAAGAATTAGAAACGATTGAAACAGATTTAGCGCAATTAGAAAAACGCAAATCGGAGTTAGAAGCCTTATTAGCGGGAGGTATAACGGATGCTGTTGAAATTCAAAAAACATCGTTAGAATTTAATACCGTGTCAAATTCAATCGACGAAAAAACATTGCGTTGGCTGGAGTTGCAGGATTAATGCAATACCTGTTCACTGCTGATTGAGATAGTGGACTAAAGTCCACAAAATAATTGGAATACATTTAGTAACCCCAGTCTTAAGTCTGGGGTTATGGTTCTTAGTAATAGCGATAGATAACGGGAAAGGGTTTTAGTTATGATAATCAGTTTTTAATTGAAGACTAATGATACTCATTATGTAATTTCTAAAATTTATAATTCAAATCACCATTCAAATAAATAAGATTTAATACAGTTTTAATAAACTTTAACTTGTATTCAGCGAGCTTAATTTCAAATTCAAGCCATTTATTTTCCCTAGTGTTTAGCATAAATAAGGTGCTTTCTCCATTAGAAAACTTTAGTTTTTCGGCCTCTACAAGCAACTTACTGTATCTTGTTGTGCGTTCGGCGTTTTGAAGCTGTTCAACTAAAATACCAATTGTTTTTTTCAAAGCATTTATTTTAAAGTTTAATTCGTTTGTTTTATTTATTAATTCTAAGTTATTATTTTGAGAATTGATTTTTGATAGTTTGTATTCATTGGATGAATTTCTTAAAAATAATGGAAAAGATAAATTCACACCAAATTTATAATTGTTGTTTGAAAAATTTGGATTAAGAGATGTGGCGTTGTTTGATAAAAAATTGTATTTAATGTTTAATATAGGCTTTATCATTTCTTTTTTTAATCGATTATCTATTTCTAAAACTTTTTGGAATGAATTATATTTTGATAAAATAGGATTTGAGGGTACGTTTAGATAAAGGCTTTCAGTTAACCATACTTTTGCTTTATTAAAATATAAATCAAGGCTATCAATGGCAGTATACTTTTCATTTAAAACAGATGGTTTGTTGTTTTGCCAGTTAAAGGATGATACTTCATTGATGGTTTTTTGATTATCAATTAGTGCGCTTTGAAAATCCAATAACCTTGTTTGATAAAATATGGCAGCCTCAACGGTATCAACAGCCGCTTTTTCTCCAATAGTTGCTAACGCCTCAATGCCTAAAAGCCTTTGGTTGGCAACTTGCATAAAGTAATTATTTAAAGACATTTGTTTTAAACTAAACAACCATTCAAAGTAGCGTTGTGATGCCTCAAAAAGTAGAGTGTTAAGTTGTATTCGTTTCTCCGCATCGTAGTAATTCAAATATTCTTTTGATTTTAATACTTCTGCCCTTCTTTTATCTATTAATAATCCCTGTAAAACTCCTAGCTCGACCCCTATATATGGTAACCCGTTAGGGTTTGTATTATATTCGGGATTAATATAATTTCCATTACCATAATCATAACCGAATTTAAAATACTGTGAAGTAAAAACAGGCTGTTTCACTTCACTATTTAAAGTTGTATAATAATTACTTCCATTAAATTGTTTTTGGTCGTAACTTCCACTCACTATTGGATCGTAATTTCCTCTTGCAGCTTTATATTGAATATCAGAATACATTTTTTCGTTTTCAGCTCGTTTAGCCAATGGATTATTTTGCAATACGTTTACTAAAAAAGCATCATAACTTAACTGTAAACTATTTTGTGAATTCCCTTGAAGGGATACCATTACGAGTAATATGAAAAAATTTGTTTTCAATTTAAAATTATTTTTCATTCTTTTTATCAGTATTTGTTTTGCTATAAAATTCAGGAGGAAAGCCATTTACTTTACGCCATAGTTCATAAATTAGAGGAACATTATTAAGTAGTGCAAAACCTTCTACGCCACCTCCTAATTGTATTGCTTCAGGCCAAGGCTTACCTATACTTTTTGCTAATATTCTAAACTTTCCGTTTTCTGATAAAACTCTATCAAACGCTACTATTTCAGAAGAGTAAGTGCCATAACTTACACCTGGCCATCCAGAGAATACAAAAGCAGGCCAACCATCAAATTGAAGTTGAATTTTTTGTCCTTTTTTTATTAATGGCAAATCAACAGGGTTGATATACAATTCAACAGCTTGCTCGGTTTGTTGAGGTACGATGCTGCAAAGGGACGCCCCTTCTTTGATAATTTCTCCTATTCCTTGAATATAGGTTTTAGAGATATAGCCATCTTGTGGGGAAAGAACATAATAAAACCCTTTTCGCATACTATAATTTGCCAATTGATTTTGTAGCTTTGTTAAAGAGCCCTCTCCTTCGTACAAAAGAGATAGTGAAGAAAATTTATCAGATTCCGCTTTCATTAATTTTTCCTGATAATCCTGCTGTATAGAGTTTAAATCAATCTCTGCATTTAATAATTCGTTTTTTGTTGACATGAATTTATTATCAGAATAAGTTTTTTTAGAAAGCGCTTCTTGTAATTTCACCTTACGGTTTTCTACATCTGTTTTTGAAATAACACCCTTTGATAACAATTCTTCATAGCGTTTAAATTGTTCTTCTGCTACTTTATAATTGGTTGAAGATGTGTGAGATTCTATACTATCCGTAGCAATTTTCATTTTTGTTTGTATGATTTTATTTCGGGCTTGTTCCATCTTTAGTAACAGCGACTTATTCAAAGCATCAATCTGCGAATTAACAGCAGCAATTTTATCTTCATAAGATTCTAGTGTTGTTTCTTTTGATTTTATAATTTTTTCGGAACGACTAATCAACTGGGGGTCGACATATTCATCTTTAATTTCTGATATGAAAGCAATAGTGTCATTTTTATGAACAAAGTCTCCTTCCTTAATAAACCATTTTTCAACTCTTCCAGCAATTCTTGATGTTATGTCTTGAGGTCTGTTTTCAGGATTTAATGTTGTTACCTTTCCTGTAGACTGAATGTTCTGCGTCCAAGGCATAAACAGAATTACAAACCCAGAGAAAAATATAGCAAACAGGGAATATTTAATTATTTTAGAATATGGTTTAGCGTATGCATTACTTACACTTTTCAAATTATTTTCTTCCCCATCAATAAACGACAGCTCTTTATAATCAGCAAATATTCCTTCAATTTTATATAAAGCTGTAACTATGTCGTAACAAGTGTTCAAACTACCTACTAATTTTTCAACGGAGTTAATCACTAAAAAAATAATGATTTCGGAAGCAATAAATTGTCCGATATTCAATTCGCCCTTTTGAACTAAAAATGCGCCAAGAAAAAGTAATATACTTATAAATACTACTTTAAAAATAATGATTCCTTTAAATTGAGTTTCAAGAACAGAATAGTGATTTTTTCGAGAAACAAAATAATTATTTAAAAGGTTATTAGTTCCCAAACTTAAATCATTTTGCTTGTTTTGTAAGGCATTTTCTTGAAACCAATCTATTAATTTATATTTTTCGTTAGAGGTTTCAATATTAGTTTCAATCCCTTTTTTTCCGTAGTAGCTAATAATAAAGTAAAATGCTAAACTCAATAAAATAGTAAATACCAAAAACCATGAACTGTAAGCGGGTAAAATTAGAAGACCAAAAACAATACTAATAACTGAGAAAGAAAAATCTAATAATATTTTGCTAATACCTTTTTGAAGTGTTACAACCTCGGTAAACTTATTAATTTTAGACAAAACATCAGGAGACGGAGTAGTGCGGGTTAAAAACGAGTTTATTTTTGAGGCTAAATTTCCAAATATTTTTTGATGAAGCGTTTCGGTTATTCGCATCTGCCATAACTGAAAAAAGCCAATAAAAATGGTAACGATGATAGTAATGCAACTTAATAAGATTAATGATGCTGAAAAACTTCCAGCCATAATGTAGGTTATAATACCTTGTATTCCCAATGGAATTGCCAGGTACATTAAACCTTGCAATAATGCCAAAAGATAAATTTTATATATAATATTTTTTTCTTTGAATAACCAGTTAAATAGTAGCCTTGATTTTTTCATAGTACATTTTTTTACAAATATAGTAAATATTAGCTATATAATAGTATTACTATTATGTATGATTGTATTACTGTATTATTTGTATATTTGCTGTATCAAACTATTTTTATGGAATTAGATATCCGAATCAAAATGAACAATAAGCTATTTCTTCGCAATCCTGAAGAATCTGTGTTGGGAAAAAAAATCGTAAAACATGGCTTACTATTGATTAATAAAATTGGCTTTGAAGACTTTACATTCAAAAAATTAGCGGCAGAAGTAAACACAACGGAGGCAAGTATTTATCGTTACTTTGAAAACAAACACAGGTTGTTAGTTTATATTATTACATGGTATTGGAGCTATTTAGAGTATAAAGTTATATTTAGTTTAAATAATGTATCTGATCCTAAAATAAAACTTCAATCTATTATTAAATTAATTTCAGAAGAGCCTGTCGCCGGTAATTTAAATTTCGAGTTTCTATCTGAAACAGAGGCTTATAAACTAGTTATTTGGGAAGGCTCCAAAACATATCTTTCCAGAAATATTGGTAAAGATAATAAAGACAGACTTTTTAAGCCTTACAAAGATCTTTGCGAACGGTTTTCGTCAATTATTAAAGAGTACAATCCCAAATATAAATATCCGCATTCTCTTGCTAGTTCCATTTTAGAAATTGCTCATAATCAAAACTTCTTTAAACAAAATCTTCCATCATTGACTGATTTCCCTAAAGAAACTGATAATAAAAAACTAATTGATTTTATTACGATACTATTATTTTCTTCTCTCAAATCAAAGCCCAAATAATTTATATGACACCAAACAAGCCAATCAAAAAATGTTATAGCGCATAATTAAACACAACTGAAAACACTTTGATATTAAAAAAATAAAGGAAATTTAAATGTTAGAAAAAAATATATTTTGCTTATTAGTATTTTTTACTATTAACTTAAAATCTCAAAACCATCAAGCGTTAAAGGATATGTCTTTTGGAAAAGGAACATCAACCTATTATATAGGATCTGGCGCATTTAAGAGGCATTTGGATATAAATAAAATTCAATATAATATTTTTGAATATTCAAAATCGCCTGCTATAGTTATTGGAGCAGATTTTTGTATATATCCTCGTGCCAGTAATGCCTATTTGGGATTAGGCCCGTATTTTTCAAGCGGGATGGGATTAAAAGAAACACAAATGAATAATCAAAAAACAGAAAGGTCATTCTCTAACACAACGCTGGCGATTAAATTAACTCATCATGTGACATACTTTGTAAGAAAGAAATTAGATGTAAGTAGCAATTATATAGTAGGTGTTAATTTAAAATACTACCACACCTATAAAATTGATGGCAATGAAATTGATTCTCCTGAAAGGGATAGTGAATTTTCTCCAGCCTTTGGCATTACAATAGCCATAAAATATTATGCACTAAAAAGTATAGGAGTTTATATTGAGGGTGGACTAGGTTATAGGGTAAATATGTTAAATATAGGGCTTTGCTACAAATTCAAAAAAAGAATCCCGGATTAATTTTTAATGTATGATTTTTTATTTTTTACTAGGTATTTTGTTTATCCAAGAGAAATGCTCATTTAAAACTTTGTCTTTATTTTTTCTAATATATTTCACATAGGCTTCCGCAACGGGAGATAGCTTTTTTTCTTTGAGCCATATTAAATGCCACTTCGATTTTATTGGAAATCCAACGGCTGGAATAATTTTTAAATCACCATTTGATAGCTCATTACGAATACCAATGAGTGGCATTACCGAATTACCAAGACCTGCAATTACCGCTTGCTTTACAGCCTCGTTGGAGGTTAACTCCATTTTTTTACGAACGTGAATATTGTGCTTTTTAAAATACTGTTCCATTACAAACCGAGTCCCTGACCCTTCTTCTCTAAAAATAAGAGGCATTTCATTTATCTCACTTTTTGTAATTGGTTTAGTTATATTTTTCTCATTTCTATTACCAATAACATACAATTCGTTTTCTAATAAAATTTCATCATTTACTTTTAATCCTTTAGGCAAAACTGAAACCAATGCAAAATCAACTTCATTATTTTGAAGACTATTAATTACCCTCGATTTGTTAGTTACATCCATGATTAAATCAACTCCTTCGTTTTTTTTAATAAACTCGGATAAAAAATAAGGCATCACATATTTACCAGTAGATACAATAGATAAGATCAATCTACCAGTTAAATGTCCTTTAAATGCCATCGTTTTGTAATTGATGGCATATACTTCGTTAATAACTCTTTCTGACATTTTGTAAACCTCCATCCCAAAATCAGTAACATACAACTGCCTTCCAACAATTTCCGTTAATGGTATTTCAAATTGATTTTGAAAGTTTTTTAATTGAATTGAAACGGCGGGCTGAGTCATATATAACTCCTCAGATGCTTTAGTGATACTTTTTAATTGTACCACCTTGGCAAATATTTGTAATTGATGTAGGGTATAATTCATAAATATATTTTATGTAAATCATAACAAATATAAATAAAAATTAATGAATACAAATACTCAATTTTGTAGCATGCAAAATAAAGCTCAACATAATAGTAATACAGTACCAGAGATATTTGTATTAATACTAGGGGTGATTATTACGGTAAGCCTATTAGTTTTAAAACAGTTTAACATTCTTCATTTAAACATTGATGTAGTTTTTGCGCCTTTTGTAGTTATTACTTTACTTGCTTACGGAAATAAAATTCTCATTTATTTTTTACTAACTCCTTTAAGCTTTATCATAAAATTAATTATCAAAGTAAGAGGCTCTTCTCAAAAACAAGAATTCAATTTAAAACAATCACAGTCATTAATGAAAAAGCAAATTATCAACCAATACTTTTAACATTATACTTTGCACGGACTTTGATTGCAAAGCACAAAGAGTATTCACATATAAACTAAGAATAAAAAAAAAATAATAATAACCTCTAATTAAACAAAAACTATATGACAAAAATAACGGTTGCAAAGGGTGATGGAATAGGTCCTGAGATAATGGACGCCACATTAGAAATAATTTTAGCCGCAGGTGCTAAATTAGAAATTGATGAAATTGAAGTAGGTGAAAAAGTTTATTTAGCAGGTAATACCTCTGGTATAGCTAAAGAATCATGGGATGTTATCCGAAACAATAAAGTATTCTTAAAGGCTCCTATCACTACTCCGCAAGGAGGCGGTTATAAAAGTTTAAATGTGACTACGCGAAAATTTTTAGGGCTTTACTCTAATGTTCGCCCTAGCATGAGCTTACATCCGTTTGTAAAGACTAAACATCCTATTATGGATATAGTTATGATTCGTGAAAATGAAGAGGATTTATATGCAGGTATCGAACATCAACAAACAGATGAGGTGGTTCAATGCTTAAAATTAATTAGCAGACCGGGTTGTGAAAAAATTATTCGTTATGCTTTTGAGTATGCTAAACAGTATGACAGAAAAAAAGTGACATGCTTTACTAAAGATAATATTATGAAGCAAACAGATGGTTTATTCCATCAGGTGTTTGATGAGATTGCCATAGAGTATCCTGAAATAGAAAACGAACATTGGATTATAGATATTGGTGCGGCAAAAATGGCGGATACACCCGAAATATTTGATGTAATTGTTACTTTAAATTTATATGGAGATGTTCTTTCGGATGTTGCTGCGCAGATTGCAGGTTCTGTAGGTTTAGCTGGTTCTGCAAATATTGGCGAAGAGTGCGCTATGTTTGAAGCCATTCATGGTTCAGCACCAAGAAGAGCAAATCAAAATTTAGCAAACCCATCAGGATTATTGCAAGGTGCTATTATGATGCTAAACCATATTGGACAAACAGATGTTGCCGAGAAGGTTCAAAACGCATGGTTAAAAACACTTGAAGACGGGATTCATACTTACGATATCTTTAAAGAAGGTACAAGTAAACAAAAAGTAGGGACTAAAGAATTTGCTCATGCCATTATAAAAAACATAGGCCAAAAGCCACAAACGTTGAAAGCGGTTTCTTATGCAAAAGGTAAAGCGTTGAGTTTACCAAAATATGTAAGAAAAGAAGCTGCCAAAAAAGATTTATTAGGGGTTGATTTGTTTGTACACTGGGCAGGTACTGAGCCTAATCAATTAGCAGATAAAATTAAAACCATTGAAAACAGTGGCATAAAACTTTCTATGATTACTAATAGAGGGATTAAAGTTTGGCCTGATGGTTTTAAAGAAACATTCTGTACCGATCACTGGCGATGCAGATTTAAATCAACTGAGCATTCAGGAATTACGAAAGATAACATCATCGAACTCTTAAAAAATTCATTAAATGAAAATATAGATGTGATAAAAACTGAGAATCTATACTCCTTTAATGGGAAACCAGCATTCTCATTAGGACAAGGACAATAATTATAAACTTTAATATATAACCACATGAAAATATCATTGCTTAAAGGGAGTTTTTCTCCAAAAGAAATTGAAAAAATCGTTACTGAATTAATTCAGGTAAAAATAAAATTCCATGAAGAAAAAATACAAAACTCGGACGAGGAGGAGACCATGAAAATGAGAGAGAACAGAATTATTAAATTACAAAATGATTTAAAAGATGTTAGGGATTTTATAGCTAATTCTGATTCTTTTATAAATGTTGACGCCGAAATAGTATTATCAAAATCTAATGCATAATTTTTTTGATGGAAGGGAAATAATAGTTGCTACCAAGCATCAAAAGGAAAAAGTGATCGCTCCAATACTAAAAAAAGAATTGGGATTAGAATGTATTGTATCCCAAGATTTAGACACTGATGTATTTGGAACATTTACTGGCGAAGTAGAGCGGTTAAATGATCCCGTTGAAACAGCAAGGTTAAAATGCTTAAAGGCAATGGAGCTATCGGGTTGTGATATTGGAATATCTAATGAAGGATCATTTGGATTGCATCCTACCATCTTTTTTGTTCACGCAGACTCTGAAGTAGTTCTCTTAATTGATAAAAAAAATAAACTCGAATTTATTGTTAGGGAAATTAGTACTAAAACTAACTTTAATGGTCGCCAAATAAAATCTTATAAAGAATTGCAAGAGTTTGCTAAAGCTGCTTTATTTCCTTCACACGGTTTAATACTTAGGAAATCAAAAGATTTTAAAGAAGATATTTATAAAGGAATCACTCAATCAAAAGATTTGGAAAAGGCTTATACTGTGTTAATGGATAAGTATGGAAGTGTATATGCAGAAACAGATATGCGAGCTCTTTACAATCCAACACGGATGGAAGTAATTGAAAGTGCTGTTCAAAAACTGGTCACTAAAATTAAATCACTTTGCCCAAAATGTAATGCTCCAGGTTTTTCGATAACAGAAGCTAAGCCCGGCCTTAAATGCGAAAGCTGTGGTGCTCCAACACGCTCTACCTTGTTGCATATTTTAAGCTGTGAATCATGCGGGTTTACAGAAGAAAAAATGCATCCACGTGGTAAATTTTACGAAGACCCAATGTATTGTGACATCTGTAATCCTTAATAAGTATAATGACTAAACTATTAATTAAATCCGCACAAATAGTAAATGAGGGAGAAATAAAAACTTTAGATGTGTTGATTGATGGCGAAAGAATTGCAAAAATAGACCATTCTATTTCTGTTGATAACGTAAATGTAAAAGTAATAAACGCAGAGGGATTACATCTTTTGCCTGGTATGATTGACGATCAGGTCCATTTTAGAGAACCAGGCTATTCATCAAAAGGAACAATATATTCAGAATCAAAAGCAGCTGTGGCGGGTGGAATAACCTCTTTTATGGATATGCCCAATACAATTCCAAATACAACTAACCTTAAAGCGTTAGAAGAAAAATATGAATTAGCTAAACACACTTCTTTAGCTAACTATTCTTTTTTTATGGGGATTACTAAAAATAATTTGGAGCAAGCTTTAAGAATAGACAATGCTATGGTATGCGGCTTGAGTGATGATGGCTTATACTTTGATGATGAGGAAGGTATTTTGGCAAACTATCCTGAATATTTAGAAAAATTATTTTCGAGAACAAATTCATTAGTGGCACTTCATTGCGAAGATGATGCTATTATTAATCGAAATCTATCAATTTATAAAGCAAAATATGGCAATGATATTCCAATGTCTTACCACCCTATAATACGGGATGAAAAAGCTTGTTATGAAGCAACTAAAAGAGTTATACAAATAGCAGAGAAACATAATGCCCGATTTCACGCCCTACATGTGTCAACTGCTATAGAAACAACCTTATTTCAAAAAGCAAAATCTGTCAGGGATAAGAGAATTACAGGAGAAGCCTGCGTGCATCATTTGTGGTTTTCGGACGTAGATTATAATTCTTTGGGTTCAAAAATTAAATGGAATCCGGCCATTAAATCAAAAGAGGATAAGAACGGATTAATGATGGCATTGTTAGACGATCGCTTAGACATTATTGCCACAGATCACGCCCCACATCTTTTATCCGAAAAGGAAGGAAACTACCTAGACTCTAAAACGGGCGCGCCACTAGTTCAACATGCTTTGCCTATACTACTGGAACTGTATCATCAAAATACAATTAGCATAGAAAAAATAGTTGAAAAAACGAGTCACAATGTTGCTGAGATATATCGAATACAAAACCGAGGATATATAAGAGAAGGTTATTATGCAGATTTAGTATTAGTCGACTTTAATAATACTTGGAAATCAACAAAAGAAAATACCTTATACCAATGCGGATGGTCGCCTTTTGAAAATGTTACTTTCAAAAGTAAAGTGCTTAAAACATTTGTGAATGGACATCTTGTATATGATAACTTAACGTTTAATGAGAATGCACATGGGCAAAGACTAAAATTTGAAAAAATTAGATAAATGAAAAACAAGCTTTTTATAATATGTCCATTTTCGCAAATGGAGTTGTACCTGCAAAAGAAGTATGGAAATGAAATATACTTTATCACAGCACCAGCTTCTGTTATTCAATGGAACCAAAAAGAATACATAGATGCAATAGGCGATTTTATTATAAGAGAAAATATTCGAGAAATATATTTAGTAAATGATACGAACTGCCGTTTTATAAACAATATAATTAATAATAAAAAATTATACGGGTTGTACTCCGAAAAAATAGTAGAAGCTATTTATATAGAACATTTTTTTTCGTGCTTTAAAAACAGTTCACTATTAGATAATAAATTTAAATTAGCTGAACTAAACATTAACTTTCAAATCGAAGAACTAATGAAGCCTGGCGTATTGGGACTTCAGATCTTAAATAATCATATTGAATTAAAAGGAATTATTACTACAAAAAACGAAAACTCATACACGGAAATTAATATCCAACAATTAAAAAACATATAAAAATGAACTTAGACTTACTTATTTCAAACGTTACAAATCCGGCTTTCTTATTTTTTATTTTAGGAATAATTGCAGTTAAATTAAAAAGTGATTTGGAAATCCCGCCGAACTCTTCAAAATTTATTTCCTTATACTTATTGTTTTCTATAGGATTTAAAGGAGGGCAAGAGTTGTCACATGAAACTTTTACTGTAGAGATATTATGGTCTATGTTATTTGGGATTGGGTTGTCATTATTAATTCCGGTATATACTTTTTTTATCCTAAAACGCAAATTAAACATTTACGATTCCGGCGCAATTGCTGCTGCTTACGGATCTGTAAGTGCTGTAACTTTTGTAACGGCAGTTTCTTATTTAGATATACAAAAACTCGAATTACACGGCCACATGGTTGCTATTATGGCCTTGATGGAGTCCCCTGCCATTATAGCTGGCTTAATATTGATGTCGATTTTTAATAAAGATGATGCCGATAAAGTTAAACCACTTTCTGTTGTTAAACATTCATTTACCAATGGAAGTGTTTTACTGATTTTAGGAAGCTTAGTTATTGGTTTACTAGCTAATGCCAAGCAGGCAGAAGGAATTAAACCTTTTACAAATGATATATTTAAAGGGTTTTTAGCTATCTTTTTATTAGATATGGGGATAGTAAGTGGAAGAAAATTAAGTTCATTTACCAGTAACGGTTTGTTCCCTTTAGTTTTTGCGATTGTAATTCCATTGATAAATGGTTGCGTAGTGGCATACTTAAGTTCATTTGTAACTCATGATATTGCCAACCGATTTATATTCGCAGTATTGGCAGCAAGTGCTTCTTATATAGCAGTGCCGGCCGCAATGAAAATAGCTGTTCCAAAGGCAAATCCCGGATTATTTTTACCTATGGCATTAGCAGTTACTTTTCCGTTAAATATAACAATTGGAATGCCTTTATATTTGTCAATAATTAACTAAACCTAAAACATCAATAAATGAAAAAATCAATTTATTTTTTAGCCTTCGCGGCAATGCTTATTAACGCTACAAATGCAGATGCACAAGTAAGTGCCGATAGTGCAACAACGAAATTGAAAGAAGGCAATGAACGTTTTATTAAAGGAAAAACATTGCATCCTAATCAGGATTTTAAAAGAATAAAAGAAGTTGCTTCCGCACAAAAACCTTTTGCTATTATAGTTGGATGCTCAGACTCTAGAGTCCCTAGTGAAATTATTTTTGATCAGGGTATTGGAGATTTATTTATTGTTAGAACTGCCGGGCAGGTTTCCAGCTATGCCTCTTGGGGAAGTATAGAGTTTGGTAATGCAGTTTTGGGTGCAAAACTAATTGTCGTTTTAGGACATACAAGTTGCGGTGCTGTTTCAGCCGCATGCAAAATCCCAGATGTACCTGGTCATATAGTCACACTTATAAATGCCATTAAACCAGCTGCTGAATTGGCTAAAAAAATCGCAGGAGATGTTGTTGAAAATGCAGTTAAAATAAATGTAGCGATGGAAGTAAAGCAATTGCGGTCGCTTGAGCCTGTATTAACTAAAGCAATTAAAAATGGATCATTAAAAATTGTTGGAGCTGTTTACAATTTATCCACCGGGCAAGTAGATTTTTTACCTGACAATTATTTAGAGATAATTCAAAAATAGCAGATCAAATTCTTATAGAAACAGTTAGCTATAAGTTTATTTGTAACTCATGGCGTTACTAACCGATTTATATTTTTAGTATTAGCTAAAAGTATATTCTAGATTTCTGCTGTTCAAATAATGAGAATTTTTACACGTATCAGACAAATGCTATTATACCATTCATAATAAATAAATGGTCCAAACCACATAGGCACCTAGTTCACATAGAATAGTTGTTTATAGCCTATGTTTACTATGTAGAGTTTTCTCAGTAACTAAAAAACCGAGTAATATCAATGCTTTTAAGGAGTTTTCTGGAAATCATTTGCAAGGTAAATAGTTAAAAAACGTTAGTAAAACCGTTATATTATTCCACATTAAAATTATATTTACTACGCTTGCCGAAGTATTGCATACGTTGGTAAAAGTACGGTAGGCTTTGCTAAATCGGTGTGAAATCCTAGTTTTTCGGGAGGCTAAGCGAAGGCATTTTGTGCGACGAAAAATGGTGCCGATAATTATCGGCATGGCGTTTTGGCTTGACTCCACAAGCTTGATGGCTCAAATAAGCACTGCTTATTTCCCCTGTTACTTTTTTTCGTCAAGGAAAAAAACGTAAAAAAGATGATTAAGTTTTTGAGTCAACCCTATGTATCTATGTTGTTCAAAATGGATTATATATATAATATTTTTGCTATTAGATAACAGCGAAATAAGTTTAGCCATTAAAAAGTTAGAAAAAAAGACAGATAACAATACTAAAAATATTGAAGTTGTTTTTCAGTATATGGATCAATTAACGGACAAAAAAGAATCAATTCAAAGCACAATTAAACCGCGTAAACAAATAGGTTATAAGTTACCTAAAAAGCAAAAAAATTACACAGGATCAGCATCTATCTGCAAACGGTAAATGCTTTTTTTATTATTGTATTGAAGCGTATCAATTTCTTGTTTCAATAAATTGCGCACTTGAGTTGGGGAATACTCCCTATTAATTTTTAATAAAACACGTTTATGATATTGATCTTTTATTTTGGCAACTAATGGGAATTCAGGCCCCAGTAACATCCCGCCAAACAAGGGCTTTAACTGATTAGCTAATTGTTCGGCTATATCATTCACTACATTGATGTCTCTAGCTACCACAGATAATTCAATCACTCGTGTGTAAGGTGGATAATGAAATTGCTCACGCTCATTAATTTGTGATTGATAGAATTGCAAATAATTATTGGCCAACACATGGTTAATCACTTCATGTTCGGGCTGATTGGTTTGTATATAAACCGTACCTGCTTTCTCTTTACGGCCTGCACGCCCACTAACCTGTACAATAAGTTGGTAGGCTTTTTCGTAAGAGCGGAAGTCTGGAAAATTTAATACACTATCTACATTTAATACGCCCACCACACTCACGTTGTCAAAATCTAAACCTTTTGTCACCATTTGTGTGCCAACTAAAATATCAACGTTGCCTAATTCAAATTCATCAATCAGTTGCTTATAAGCATATTTACTGCGCGTGGTGTCTAAATCCATACGAGCTATTTTCGCCGAAGGAAATAATAATTCTATTTCTTCTTCAATTTTTTCGGTACCAAAACCCTTATACTTTAACTGGTTATTGCCACAGGCATTGCAACTGGTAGGCGGTTGCATGGTATACCCACAATAATGACAACTTAATTTATTGGTTTGTTTGTGATAAATCAACGCCACGTCGCAGTGTGTGCAATGTGGTATCCAATGGCAAGCACTGCATTCTGTATAGGGCGCAAAGCCTCGCCTGTTTTGAAATAAAATAACCTGTTCTTTTTTTTGTAAGGCTTCAGTGATTGCGTTTATTAATTGATGCGAAAAAATAGATTTGTTTTGTTGTTGTTGTGTTTCTTTTTTAAGATCGCATACAATAGTTTTTGGTAAGGTTGCTTTTCCAAAGCGTTCTGCTAATCTTACTAAGCCAAATTTGTTGTGTAAGGCATTATAGTAACTTTCAAACGAAGGCGTGGCAGTACCTAATAGCACTTTTGCTTTATGCAAGTTTGCTAAGTACATTGCTGCATCGCGCGCGTGATAGCGAGGTGCAGGGTCTTGTTGTTTATAAGAGTTATCATGTTCTTCGTCAACAATAATTAAACCTAAGTTATTAAAAGGTAAAAATAAAGCTGAGCGAGTACCTAGTACGATGTTAAAATGTTTAGCTTCATGCTTACCATCTTTTTCTAGCAAAATAGAATTCCAAATTTCTACGCGTTCATTTTCGCTAAACTTAGAATGATAAATACCAACGCTGTTTCCAAACACAGCTCTGATACGGTTTATGAGTTGTGTAGTTAAAGCAATTTCTGGAACTAAGTACAATACTTGTTTTCCTTGCGCAATCACTTTAGCAATCAATTCGGCGTAAACCTCAGTCTTTCCGCTTCCTGTAACGCCATGCAATAATACGGCTTGTTTGGTTTCAAATTGCTCTTCAATTTCTTTGAGTGCTTGTACTTGAAATTGATTTAATGATTTAGTTGATTTTTCTCTATGATTGAACAACAAACGACTGGTTTCAATTTCGGTTTCAATTAAAATATCTTTTTTTACCAAGCCTTTAATCACGCTTGTATCAAAGGTTTTAAGTAATACTTGTTTTTTTACTAAGCCTAATTGCTTAGCAGTTTCATCTGTTTTTAAAAGTTGGTAAACTGCCAATAAAACTTCGGCTTGCTTAAATGCTTTTTTTTCTAAGGTATCTAAAGTTTCTTTTAAGAGTATATCGTTTGTTAGCAGATTGTTGTTAATGCCAATATAATCAACCAGTTTAGGCTTATACTTATCTTTTATTTCCTCATAAATAACAATGGCGCCTTTTTTTATTAAACCATTTACAAAAGCTTGTATCGTTTTTAAACTCAGCATCACACTCACATCTTCAAAACTCAGCGAAGCATTCACTTGTAAAGCGTCTAAAACCGTATGCTCTCGTTCGGTAAAAAAATGATAATCTACTTCATCCAAACTAAAATTCGGATTCAGTGTAATGTGAGATGTGCTGCTTAATTTCAAGCCACTTGGTAAGGCCGCATTCATCACATCACCTGGATTACATAAGTAGTATTGCGAAATCCAATCCCATAGCTGTAATTGAGCCGCTGTAACAATTGGCTCGTCATCTAAAATGGTTTCTATATATTTTGCCGCATAATCTTTTGGCGGATTATGATGGATGTGATAAACAATGGCCGTATAAAATTTAGATTTACCAAACTGAACAATCACACGCTTTCCAACAGCAATGCTTTCATTCATTTCTTTCGGAATGCGGTACGTGTATTTATTGGCGACAGAGAGTGGCACAATAACGTCAATAAATATCGTATCAGTATGTGTTGTTTGATCCAAGTTATTTGTTGTTTGATGTTCGAACATCATCTTTAATCTTTAATCTTTTATCCATTCAATCTCTCATCTCCCTTTAGTCTATTGTTCTCTTTCGTCCCTCTTGTCCCTTCTCTCCCTCTTGTCCCTCCAGTCCCTTCAATCTCTCAAGTCCCTTCACTCCCTTCTCGCTAGCTAATCAATGTCGCTATTACTACACCTGCAATCATCGATGCAATTTTAGCAAAGTTGTATCGGTGGTTCTCGCCAGTCTCAAACATAATAGCCGTAGAGATGTGTAAGAAAATACCAATCACAATTCCGAAAGATAATTTTAAAAATCCATCGTAATTTTGTACGCCAAAGGTGTTAAGCGTATAACTTATGAGGCAGCCTAATGGAGCCATAAAGGCAAAGGCAATTAATAAACCTATCGTTTTTAATTTAGTAGCTTGATGTTCTAATAGCAATGAAACAAAGGCAATAGCAATAGGAATGTTATGTAACGTAATACCAAATAACAAAGATTGTTGCGTGGTTAAAAATGCATGTTCATTAGTTAGTACACAGCTGCTTTGATAAATGGGTAAGCCTTCTAATAATGAATGTAAAAACAAACCAGTAATCATTCCTAATGGCAAATGTTTTTTGCAACTATCCGTATGCAAATGAACGTGCCCGTGTTCAATACCCGAACTAAAACTATCAATAATGATTTGTATAAAAAATCCGATGATGATAAAAATGCCTATTGTTTTTGTGTGAGCTCCCTCGTAGCACTCTGGCAATAGGTGCGTAACGGATATAGCAAATAAATAAGCAGCACTAAAGGCTAGTAAGAAACGTAAATTTTTAGCTTTAATTTTAATGGATAAAAAAAGCATTCCCACAAGTAAAATGGGTAAGGCTAAAAAGAGAGTGAGTAAAAATAAATTCATATCTAAATTTTATTGTTTTAAAAGGTCATAGCTCCTGCCGCTCAAGGCAGTATGCTATACATCATGTGTTTTTATTTATTCACAATTTATTATTTCTTTTTATTTGAGTAAATGAGTGCTTCGCAATTTTGCGTTTCGGAACATAGCTATTTCATTGTTTTTGTAATACTAAAATTAATCGTGGTGAAGTTTGCAAATCAAAAGTTTCTAATTGATAGTTTCCAAATGTATGTAGTATTGTAAATCCACACTCTTCAGCTAATCCTTCAAAATAAGATTTGTCAAACAATTTCACGCGTTCTTCAAAATAGTATGCTTTGTTGTTATCACTAAAATCAATATTCTTGATTACTGTATTGTTTTCTATGGTTTTAGTGAGGTGAAACGTCACGTCATCGATTGTTTGTTCTGCTTTTGCGACAAAATTATTTCTGACATAATTTGCATTTAAAAAATCAAACACAAATAACCCGTTTGGCTTTAACGATTTGTAAACTGATGAAAACACATGCACGTCATCTTGTCGTTTATCAAAATAGCCAAAGCTTGTAAATAAATTAAATACCACATCAAAATAATTGGTGCGAAATAAAGTACGCATATCTTGTGTGTAAAAATCTAAAGTTGCATTGGCGCTTTTATTAGCCTCTATAATGCTTTGCTCCGATAAATCTGTGCCAACTACTTTGTATCCTTTTTTATTTAAATAAATGCTATGTCTGCCTTTGCCACAGCATAAATCCCAACAACTCGTGTTTGGTTTTAATTGTAAAAAGCGAGTGATGTTATCTATAAACTCAGAAGCTTCAGAGTAATCGCGGTGTTTGTATAAGGTGTGATAATAAGAGGTATCAAACCAATCTGTAAACCATTCTTTTTCCATAGCATGTAAAGGTATTAAAACAAACTAAAAATCCTTCAAGGTTTTTAAAACCTTGAAGGATTATGTAAAAAAATAAATTAATTATTTTGCAATAACCTTAACAAACTGGAAAGGTTCATATTTAGCTTTGTTTTGATAATCATCTTCATAAATAGGGCCACGAACTTGAGCTACTTGCCTAAATTCAATTTTACTAGCATCACCGCCTTTAGCAGTAACTGCCGCTTTAATTTTAGCCTCTAAATTTTCAGCACGAGATTTTGCTAAATCATGATTATTAGCAAAGGCATGCGTAGGAACTTGAGATGCACTTGATAATATTTTAACAGTTGGATTACATTCTTTTGTTTTACTTACGATACCATCGATTAAGTTAGACCAATTTTGAGCTTCATCTGTCTCATTTTTATCATAAGAGAAATTATACTTGTAAGTAACTGCTGAACCACAACAATAATTATGATTATTATTGTTATTATGGTTGTTATTACTAACCACTGCTGAAGCATTAGCATCAATCACGATTGTTTTATCGTATGATTTTTTAGCATTTACATTCATAGTTGTAAACACTTGTTTTTCAGAAGAAACGCTATTATTTTCAGCTACTAAATCATAATTAACATCTTTCTCTAATTCAATATTTTTAATGCGACCTTTAGCGTCTGTTGTTCCTTCATACTTACTGCCGTCGTTACCTGTTAAGGCTACTTTACTGTCGGCTAAAGGTTTTTTGTTTTTATTTACAACTAACACATTCAAGATTAAATCGAATGCTTTTGCAGGTTTTCCATCAATGTATAAAATTTCAGTGATTGATTTACTACCCTTTACGCCAACTGTATTGAAAGAGTTTATTGATGATTTTTTGCCATTAACTTCAGCATAAACAGTATAAGATTTTTCTATAGATAAAGGCGTAGCGTCTTTTTTACCTTTAGCATCTACATCAAATTTAGTTTCTGCACCACCTTTTTCTGTAAGTGTAACTTTCGCATTAGGCACAGGTTGCTTATCCTTAGCGTTATTAAGAACAATCGTGTTCAAAATAACTGCTTTATCTTTAACCTTAACTTTACCCAATAAATTAATTGGCTCTAAATTAATTTCTTTTTTAATTTCTTGATAAGCTACATCGTTGGTTACAAATAAATCTTCGTTATAAAATTCTTCACCTTTACTTGTATATGAGAAATTATAATTTTTGTTTGGAGGTAAGATTGTCGAGAAAGTGCCATTCTCCTTTGGTCTGTAATTACCAATAATTTCACCAGTTTCTTTATCTGTTACAATAATAATAATATCTTCTGGTAATTTCTCGCCATCAGCGGCTATAATAGAACCTTTAAATAATGCTAATGGTTTTTCTTTTGCATCAGGAATCGACATGACATAAATATCTTTTTCGCCATAACCCTTATCGTTAGCCGAAGAAAAATAACCACGCTTACCATCAGGAGAAGTTACAAAAAACACATCATCATCTGGTGTGTTGATAGGGTAGTGCAGGTTTTCAGGTGCTGTAAATTTACCGTCTTCATCAGGCGAAGAAACAAAAATATCAAAACCACCCATAGATTTATGTCCTTTGGAAGCAAATATTAAATCTCCAGAAGGATGAATAAATACAGCATCTTCATCGTATTTAGTATTAATCGTTGGACCTAAATTTTGTGCTAAACTCCATTTACCATTCGGTAATTTTTTACAACGATAAATATCTCTACCACCAAATCCACCCGGACGCTCAGATACAAAGTATAAAGTATTACGATCTGCTGTAAGGCAACCGTGAGTTTCCCAATATTTCGAATTAATATCCGAACCAAATGATTGCAATGGTCCCCAAGATTTTCCATCCCATTCACTGAAATAAATGTTACCATTACCGTTATCATCACGATAAATAATAAGTGTTTGTCCGTCAGGTGTTAAATTCACAGAACCTTCATGCCCAACAGTATTAATGTTATCGCCAATCGGTTTAGGTGAAGACCAAAGGCCATTATCGTCTTTATATGACACAACAACATCTTCAAAAAATTGCCCATCAGGTGTTCTTTCTCCGCCAGTAGATGTATTACGGCGAGTTGTGTAAATAATCATTCTTTCATCAGCACTTAACACGGGGCTAAAATCAGGATATTCGCTATTAATACTATCGCCTAAATTTTTAATTTGAACATTTATAGGCGCTGCCACTAATTCTTTAGCATAAATGGTTTGTGCTCTATAGTATGCAACATCTTCTTTTACATCTTTGTTTTTTACGTATTGTTTGTCAAACAAATCATATTGAGCAGCTGCCTCATCAAATTTATAATTAATGTGCAATGCTCTTCCATAATAAAAATGAGCTAATGGAGGTGCCGCTTTCTCTGACGGGCTATCTTGTGTGTAATTTTTAGTAACATTTGTGATTGCTTTTGCCAAGTATTTTTCTGCTAATCCTTTTTTAGTTGAGGAATTAAGATAACAGTAACCAACATTAAAATTAATGTTTGCTGACGATGAATCTATTTTGTAAGCCTCAATAAAATTCTTTAAAGCCAAATCATAATTGTCCTCTAATAATAAAAAATTCCCTTCTCTAAAGTAATCCGAGTAAGAGCCAGAGGGTAATTGCGCTTTAATAATGTTAGCAGTAAATAATAGGGCAACGATAAATAATACATTTTTCTTCATTATATTTTTTTTAACAAGTTAGCAAAAATAGTATTTTTTAGATAAAAACAACCTTTTAAACGATAAAAATCCCACCTTTAGGGGCGGGATTTAACAATTTAAATACTATTTTATTAAGAAATTCTATTAATATCCCATTGCTCCATATAATCGGCTACTTTTCTTAGGAAAGTTCCACCTAAAGAACCATCAACTACTCTATGATCATAGGATAAAGACAAGAACATAAAATGACGAATCGCAATAACATCGCCTTGCGGAGTTTCTATTACAGCTGGTTTCTTCTTAATAGTTCCAACAGCCAATATAGCTACTTGTGGCTGTAAAATAATAGGTGTTCCCATCACATTTCCAAATCCACCAACGTTAGTTAATGTAAATGTACCTCCCTGAATTTCATCAGGAGATAATTTATTGGCACGAGCGCGTGTCGCTAAATCATTAACATCTTTCGTTAATCCAACTAAGTTTTTTTGATCTGCATTTCTGATAACAGGCACAATTAAATTGCCTGTTGGCAAAGCAGCTGCCATTCCGATATTAATGTTTTTACGTTTAATGATTTTTGTGCCTGTTTGATCAACAGATACATTAATCATCGGAAAATCTTTAATCGCTTTCGCTACACACTCAATAAACAAAGGCGTAAACGTCATTTTCTCACCTTCACGCTTTTCGAAATCTTTTTTAACTTTATCTCTCCACTGCACTAAGTTAGTAACATCAGCTTCTACAAAAGAAGTAACGTGTGGCGACACATGCTTGCTCATTACCATATTGTCGGCAATGATTTTACGCATACGATCCATTTCAATAATTTCATCACCAGCACCCACAGATACTGCCGGGCGCTGAACTAATACGGTATTATCAGGAACACCCATCGCTGATTTGTTAGCGGCAGGAGTTGTAGTTGCTGTTTTGGTTTCTGTAGTGGAGGTTACCGGAGCCGTTTTATTTCTATTCGGTAAGTAAGCTAAGATGTCTGCTTTTGTAACGCGCGCATCTTGCCCCGATCCTTTAATTGAATCTAATTCAGATAACGAAATGCCTTCTTCTTTAGCAATACTTTTAACTAATGGCGAATAAAACTTGTCTGAATTTTTAAAATCAACAGGTTCTGTATGGCTTGCTGCTATTGGCACAGACGCAGGAGAAGAAGTTGTACTTGAAACAGGAGTTGCTGCTTTTGGTGTTTCTGCAATACTCGCATTAGCATCAGAAGAAATGATAGCAATAACAGCTCCTACTTGAACAACATCGTTTTCGTTAAATAATTTTTTGATCAATTTGCCTTCAAAAGGCGATGGAATCTCAGAGTCTACTTTATCAGTAGCTATCTCTAAAACTGTTTCGTCAAGTTTTATTGAATCACCTTCGTTTTTTGTCCACTTAATAATAGTTGCTTCTGCAACACTTTCGCCCATTTTAGGCATTGTTAATTCAAATTGAGCCATTGTAATTAAATAATGTAAGTTGCAAAAATAAGGGATTATAGGTAGTACACAAATTTAATTGTTGCAAACCGATGAGGATTTTGAAACTAATCCAACTTAATTCGATATAATTTCAATAAAGCCAATATGCCTGGATTTTTTTATAGCCAAAGATTTTGAGTAATTTAGAATAGTCTGAATAATAGAATCAGAAGGATTAAGGTTATCAACAAGTTTTTCAGGTTGTTGCTTGTTTTTGTAGGTTTTAACGTAAGAAGAAACAAGAGTAAAGGTTTGATGCATAGGCAGGTTTAGTGGGTTTATGTATTTATAACGCTTTACTTAAATTATTATTGTGTAAGCCGATAAACATCACTTAAATTTTTATAACAGGACCAAATCTTGTTGTAGTTTTTTAGGCAAACTTTCTACAACCAAAACATAGCTTTCGTCTACCCATTGTTTAAGAAGTTTGTTGTTTACAGAGCCGTCACAAATAATAGTGTTCCAGTGGTTTTTATTCATGTGATAGCCAGGCAAAACGCAGCCATAATTCGCTCGTAATTCAATCACTTTTTCAGGATTGCATTTTACATTAAACTGGACTGGTTGTGAATCTAAACTGGTTAACAAAAATATTTTCCCCATCACTTTAAATACTAACGTTTCCAGACCAAAAGGCAAGCATTCTTCCACTCCCTTTTTTATTATGCAATATTCTCTTAATTCGTCTATAAACATATTTTCAAAATTAATGTTTTGTTTTAACAACGCCTGTTTAAAATATAACCAAAACTTGCGTTTAAATTTTGTAGTTTTGTTGAAAATTACAAAAAATGAAAAAAATATACAAATCTTTATTAGGCGTTGTATTAAGTGCGGGAATGCTTTCCTCGCTTAATGCGCAAACAACTGTTACAATAACTGCTATAGGAGCTACAGGTTCTTATGTAACTGGTTCTGTTAATTCTGCAGGGGTAAAAAATGATGGTGATATGATTAATATAACCAGCACTGCAAACGCTGGCTGGGCAAAATTTGACGTGAGCTCATTGCCAGTTAGTGCCGTAATTACAAATGTTTTGTGTGCGTTTACTACATATTCAACTACATCCTCCGCGGCATCAAACAATTTGTTTGGTTTTGTTGGAGATCCTTCTATTATTGCAGGAACAACACTTTATACAAATTGCAATACCGGAACTTCTTTAAACCTTACAAGCTGGACAGCGAATGCCGCGAACACTAAAACCTTAAATTCGGCAGGGATAACGTTTGTTCAAAACAACAAATCTAGTAACAGTTTATGCATAAGTTACTCCAGGGCTTCAACTAATAATTATAATATCGCAGGTTATTCTGGAATCAAGGGTCCTGCGCCTCAAATTATTATTACATACACTATACCTCCTGTTTGTTCTGGTATGCCTACTGCAGGAACAGCGGTTGCGTCAAACACGTTATTGTGTGCCCCACAAAATGTAAATCTATCATTATCTGGAACCACAGTTGCTTCTGGATTATCTTTTCAATGGTTTTCTTCTCCTAATGGATCAACATGGAGCGCTATTCCAACTGCGACTAATGCGGCTACAACCCAATCTGTAACGGCAACCACTTATTATCAGTGTGCCGTGGCTTGTGGAACAAATGTCGCTTCATCTAATACAATAATTGTCAATTATGGTACAACGCCACTTGGAGGAAACACCATAAGTAGCCAAACGCTTATATGTTCTCCACAAAATGTCAACTTAAGTTTATCTGGGTCTTCTGCTACTAGTGGATTACTTTATCAATGGCAGTCATCTCCAAATGGTTCTACTTGGACGTCAATAACATCAGCAACATTAGCCACTTCAACTCAATCTGTAACAGGAACAACCTATTTTCAAAATATATTGACTTGCGCAACAAATACCGTTGTATCTAACTCGATTCAAATTAGCATCGCACCTGCTACAACCAATACGGTACCTTATTTTGAAGGATTTGAAGGAATCACTTTAAATAATCAATTACCAAATTGTTCTTGGGCGGCTAGTAATTTGCCAACTATCTGTCAAACAAATACTGTATCAGGAACCAACAACAGAATCCCTAAAACAGGAACTAAGTTTGCTGATTTTCGCTATGGTACAGCAACAACAGGAGACTATTTTTACACCAATGGAATTCAGCTAACCGCTGGAACTAATTATATTGCTTCAGCTGATTATGTGACAGATGGGGCAGCTGGCTGGTCAGAATTTTCCTTGTTAGTTGGCACTTCACAGTCAACTGTTGGTTTAGTAAATATTGCATCTGTAACAGGTGCGCTTACAAACACGGTTTATGCAAACGTAAATGGTACGTTTAGTGTAAGTGCTACTGGTATTTATTACATGGCGATAAAAGGTATTGGTAATGGCACTCCATGGTATTTGTCTTTTGACGATGTGAAAGTATCTGTTGCACCAACATGTTCGGTAGCTCCATTTGCTGGCACTATATCGGGACCTGTAAATGTTAATTCAGGTTCAATAAATTCTTATAGCATATCTCCTGCAACTGGCAATGTTCAATGGTACACAGGGTCAAGTTTAACAGGACCCTGGAGTCCAATTGGTTCAGCTACGTTAGCAACTAATCAAACAATTACAGCTGTAGGTTCAGGAACTGTATTTTACACTGTTATTGCTTCAACGTTAGGTTGCCCAAATGATACAGCAAATATTTCGTTAGCAGTTAATGTTGTTTTTCCTGGAAATAATGTTTGTTCCGCTATTCCTTTATCCATAGGCACATCAACTGTATATGATTTATTTGGCGCAAGTGTTCAGGCAGGCGAAGTTGCCCCCCCTAGTGCAGGATGCTCTGTGAATAATGGCTGGTGTAACTCTACGATAAATAATACAATGTGGTTTACATTTGTTGCTCCTGCATCAGGTAATGTATCTGTTCAATCTCCAGGATTTGATTCTCAATTAGCTATATGGAGCGCAACTAACTGCGCTAATTTAATTGGTCAGTCAACTCCAACAGCTCCAGTAGGCGCAACGTTGGTTGGTGCAAATGATGATGATGCAAATTATATTGCCAATGGTGGCGCACAATTCTCTTCTTATGTAAGGGCAGCTTGTTTAACGCCTGGCGCAACATATTATATTCAATTGGATTCATATTTAGCAGCCGCTTCATCACTAACAACAACAATTATTATCACTGATTTAGGAGTAATGAATACTTCTTTTGCAGGACTAGCACCTAGCTATTGTTTACCAGCAGCAAGTTCTTCTTTAACTCCAGTAACTATGGGTGGCTTATTCACTGTTGATGGTGGCACAACAACCGTTACTTCTTACACGCCGTCATCAGTTGGTTCGCATACAATTACTTACTCGATATTTGGATGTGTTTCAAATTCAGTTACTGTTGTTGCAAATACCCCTACCGTAATGGCAATGTCGTCTAGCTCTGCTATTTGTGCTGGTGCTTCGGCTACATTAACAGGAAGCGGTGCGTCAAGCTATACTTGGTCTCCTTCGTTATCTTTAAGTTCAACTAATAATACTGTAGTTACAGCCAGCCCTACATCACCTACAACTTACACATTATTGGGAAGTAACGGTACATGTTCAAACACAACTTCTGTTTCGTTAAATGTAAAAGCCAATCCGTCAGTAATGGCAACGTCATCCAGCTCTGCTATTTGTGCTGGCGCTTCGGCTACATTAACGGGAAGCGGTGCAACCAACTATACATGGTCTCCTGTAGGTGGCAATTCAACTACAGCTGTTGTTTCGCCAACTGTAAACACTACGTATACGTTAACGGGTGAATCTTTAGGTTGCATTGGAAATGGTACAGTTAATTTAGCAATAAATTCTATTCCAGTTATTTCTATTTCCCCTGCTTCAACTACTGTTTGTCCGGGCAGTACGACTACTTTAACAGCCAGCGGATCTACAACCTATACTTGGAGTAATGCAGCTAATACTGCCACCGTGGCTGTAACACCAACTGCCACTGCAATTTACACTGTAACTTCAGCTTCGTCTTGTGGCACGTCTTCTGCTACAGTTTCGGTATTTGTGAGTTCTACAATTACTGTTAATGCATCAACCTCATCTACATTATTATGCTCAGGCCAATCGGCTACACTAACAGTCGATGGCGCTACAAACTATACTTGGATGCCATCCAATGCTACGGGAGCGACTATTGTTGTTACCCCAACAACAACAATAACCTACTCTGTGATGGGAGCTTCTTCTTGCGGAACTGCATCGGCAACAGTTACACAAAACGTGTCCCTATGTACGGGTATTATTGAGACTTTGACATATAGCCATGTTAATTTATATCCTAATCCAAATTTCGGAATAGTTACTATTGAATTATCTTCTGAATTAATAGAAAACGTATCGATAGCTATTATTGATGCATTAGGTAAAATTGTTATATCAGAGAAATTAACAACTAAATCAACAACTATCAATACGTCTCACTTAGATAATGGTGTTTATTTTTATAAAATAACCAGTAATAACAAAGATGTAAAAATTGGAAAATTAGTTAAACAATAATTTAATTACATTTAGTAAAAAGGGGTCGTTTCTATAAAGAAATAACCCCTTTTTTATTTTGCAGTGATCTGATTTATCTCATTCATTTTTTAACAATATTCATCACTAAATAATGTATCTTTGAGCTATGAAAAAAAGTTGGATTACTCTGTTTTTTTTAATTCTTATAATTGCCGTGCCTCAGTTTTCTGAAGCTCAGTGTGCTATGTGTAAGGCTTCTGTGGAAAGTAGCCAAGGGCAAGCAAACTCAGTGGCTGGAGGAATTAATAAAGGTATTTTGTATTTAATGGCAGTTCCTTATTTATTATTGATGTTTATTTTTCGCAAACAAGTGCATGCGTTGTGGAATAAATTGAGAGATAAAGAAATCGTTTCTTCTGAAGAATAATTTCCTGATATTAATTAAACTTATCTTAGTTTAAAACACGTGTTTTTCTGCGTGATATGAGGAGCGAACCAAAGCTCCGCTTTCAACATACCTAAAGCCTTTGGCTAAAGCAATTTCTTTCCATTTATTAAACTCATCAGGATGAACAAAGCGAGCCACCGGTAAATGTTTTGGAGTTGGTTGTAAATATTGGCCAATCGTAACCACATCACAATTAACAGCTGCTAAATCATTAATGGTTTCAATAACTTCATCTTCTGTTTCTCCTAAACCAACCATAATACCCGATTTGGTTCTAACTCCTGCCTCGTGTAAACGTTTTAATACTTCCATACTGCGGTCGTATTTGGCTTGAATACGCACCTGTGCAGTTAAACGACGAACGGTTTCAACATTGTGAGAAACGATATCAGGCTTTACATCAATGATACGTTGTAGGTTTTCCCACTTCCCAGCAAAGTCCGGAATTAAACATTCAAATTTTGTAGCAGGACTAATTTCTCTGATAGCTTTAATAGTTTCGGCCCAAATAATAGAACCGCCATCCTTCAAATCATCTCTATCAACAGAGGTAATTACGCAATGTTTGACACCCATTAATTTTACGGAGTTTGCTACGCGCTTAGGTTCATCCCAATCAGCAGGCTTTGGTTTGCCTGTAGCTACAGCACAAAATCCGCAAGAGCGCGTGCAAATATTTCCTAAAATCATAAAGGTGGCAGTGCCTGCTCCCCAGCATTCGCCAATGTTGGGACAATTACCACTTTCGCAAATGGTGTGTAGTTTATGTTTGGAAACGATGTTACGTACCTTCAGGTATTCTTCGCCAATAGGTAACTTCACTCTTAACCAATCTGGTTTACGAGGTTTTTCGGGAACGATAGTATGTTGAGCGTCTTGCATGTTTTTAAAACCATTTTTTACCGAATACAAAACCAACGTAAACGGTTACTATAAAATTTTCGGCTGGGTTATGAGCCATGATTGGTAAAGCTTTTGGGTAGTAATCGAAAATAATTCCTGTTTCAATTGCTTTTACTTTATTAGAATATGGAGCGTATTCAAAACTTAAATTTGCTTTAGCATAAAGTCCGGGATAAATTTTTAATTGTCCTAAACCATCAATTAATGGGCCCTTACCAGAGATACTATCAATAGTTAATTTATCAGGATCATAGCGTACCGACTCTTGGTATTTAGTGCCAACAGCGCTTTCTCTATATACCAAAACATAGTAAGGTTTTGCAAAGGTAATATTTGCGCCTATAAAATACGAGGTTCTAATTTCAACTGATTTACGGTCGGCTTTTCTAAAGATAGTAGTTTGATAGCCTACCCCAGCTCTTAAAATAAAAATGTTATTGAGTTTGCCATATTTAAATCGCTTAGAGTTATCCGAATTTGTAGAAACTTTAATTTCTTTTGGGTGATACATGTTGAGGGCTTCAATTTCAAATAATTTTTTGCGAGTGCCTGTAATATGTTTGGCTCGCATGTAATTAATGCCGAATCCTCTACTATGAGCAAAAATGCCAAAAGCACCTTCGTTACGGTACAATACATTAGGGTCTTGTCCATTTGCGATTGCCTGAGAAGTACTTTGAGAAAATCCTAAAACATAAATCAGGGTTAATAATAATGTATATAAACTTGCTTTAAACATGGTGTATTAAATGTAGTTATAAATACGGTTATTATTAAGTTTGAATAAATTTTATATAAAAATTATTTTTTTACGCGTTCCACGTAAGTAGCAGTGCGAGTATCAACTTTTACTAAGTCACCTTCATTACAAAATAACGGAACGTTTACGATGGCGCCCGTATCAAGTGTTGCGGGCTTTAAAGTGTTTGTTGCCGTATCGCCTTTCATGCCTGGTTCTGCATAAGCAATTGTACATGTTACAAAAGTTGGGGCTTCCGCTAAAATTACTGTATCTCCATCTTGAAAAGAAACTTTTACTTCCATTTCTTCTTTTAAAAACTGGAAACTATCTCCAAATAATTTAATAGGAACGTATACTTGCTCAAAAGTTTCTTTATCCATTACTACGGCAAAATCGCCCTCGGCATAAATGTATTGCATTTGTCTATATTCTACACGCACTAACTCAACAGCTTCTCCGCTTCTAAAGCGATTTTCTATTTGTTTGCCATTTATTAAATTACGCATTTTACCTTGGTAAAACGCACGTAAATTACCAGGTGTACGATGTTGCCAATCTGTAACCTGCATAATTTCACCATTAAATTTAATAATAGATCCGATGTTAATGTCGCCTGTATCTGCCATGATTTTTTGTTTTAATTTTTAACCGCAGAGAACGCAGAGATTATCGCTGAATTCGCAGAGGTCTTGTTTATTATTTATTCTCTTTTCGTCTTTGAAATCTCTTCAATCCCCTTAATCTTTATTTATGCTTCTAATTCGTGTGTAACGCCCATGTTGCTAAACTTCTCAATACGCGCATCAATACGTGCTTCCGGCGTTTGTTTTTTTAGGGTTGCTAAATGTTTTAATATTTCTGTTTTTACGGTTGCAAACATTTCCTGTGGGTTATTATGAACGCCACCGAGAGGCTCTTTAATAATCCCGTCAATTAAGCCATTAGCAATCATATCATCAGCGGTTAATTTTAAAGCAGCAGCAGCAGTTTCTTTAAAATTCCAACTTCGCCATAAAATTGATGAACATGATTCAGGTGAAATAACCGAATACCAAGTGTTTTCAAGCATTAATACTTTATCGCCAATACCAATACCTAACGCACCACCACTGGCACCCTCACCAATAATGATGCAAATTACCGGTACTTTTAATTGAGTCATTTCTAATAAATTGCGAGCAATAGCTTCGCCTTGTCCACGCTCTTCGGCTTCTAATCCAGGATAAGCGCCAGGAGTATCAATAAAGGTAACAATAGGTTTGTTAAACTTTTCTGCCATTTTCATTAAGCGCAATGCTTTACGGTAACCTTCAGGATTAGCCATTCCGAAACGTCTGATTTGACGCATCTTAGTATTAATTCCTTTTTGTTGACCAATAAACATAACGGTTTGCCCATCAACATCTCCAAATCCTCCAACCATGGCTTTGTCATCACCTACAGTTCTGTCTCCATGTAATTCGATAAATGAACTATTGGATACCGCATCGATATAAGCAAGTGTATAAGGTCTTTCGGGATGACGGCTTACTTGAACACGCTGCCATGGAGTTAAATTAGAAAATATTTCTTCTCTTTTAGATAGTATTTTTGCTTCCAACTCGGCAATAGAACTACTCATATCCACTTTGCTTTTTTCGGCAACGCTTTTAAGTTTTTCTAATTCTTCTGCAAGTTCCTGAATTGGTTTTTCAAAATCAAGATAAATCATTTGTGTAGTGGTTAGTTAGTGGGCAAATATAGTAAAATAATGCAAACAAAAAGCCACTTTTTAGCCACTTGAAAAAGTGAAAATTAGCATCGAAATCGAGAATTAAGTTAAAAATAGTACCTTTAATTGTTAAAATAGTACTAATAATACAATAAATCGTTATTCTTAGTTAATATCTAAAAAAGCAAATTAACAGATTATGCATACTACAGTAAAAAAAATTGGGCTTATCACTTCAGGTGGAGATTCTTCAGGGATGAACGCTTGTATTAGAGCCATTGTTAGAACGGCTTGCGCTGAAGGCATTGAAGTTGTTGGTTTTTACAGGGGTTACGAAGGTATTATGGATAATGATTTTGTGGAAATGACTACAGAAAAAGTAGCAAATATTATTCATAGAGGAGGAACGATTTTAAAAACAGCTCGTAGTATGCGTTTTATGACGGAAGACGGAATGAAACACGCGGCTAAAACTTTTGAAAAACATCAACTCGATGGGTTTATCGTTATAGGCGGAGATGGTAGTTTTAAAGGAGCGAACGAATTTAGTAAATACCACACGGTAAAAACAGTAGGGTGCCCCGGCACGATAGATAATGATTTGGTTGGTACCGATTTTACGATTGGTTATGATACAGCTATCAATACGGTTACAGAGGCTATTGATAAGATTAGAGATACTGCCGAAAGCCACGATCGAATTTTTGTGGTTGAGGTAATGGGACGAGATGCTGGATTAATAGCTTTAAGATCTGCTATCGCTTGCGGTGCTGAAGCGATTTTAATTCCGGAACGAAAAAATGATTTGGAGATATTACTTAGTAAAAAGAAAATATGGCGAAAAACAAAATCTAGTAAAATAGTTATTGTTGCTGAGGGTGATGAAACGGGTGGTGCGTTTGAAGTTTCAAAAATTATAAAAAACGAATGCCCAGAGTTTGATGTGAGAGTATCTATTTTAGGGCACATACAGCGAGGAGGCAATCCCACTTGCATGGAACGTGTCAATGCCAGTTTAATGGGTTACTACGCAGTTAAGGCTTTGCAGCAAAATCATAATAATGAAATGATAGGTATCGTTAATAAACAAGTATGTTATACGCCTTTTAAAAATGCAGTGAAACATATTGATGAATTAAACCCTGAGATGCTAACGATCTTAGATATATTATCTGCATAATTTTAGTAATTTTAGTTCGTAATTTTTACGTAATGAATAAAATAAAAACACTCATATTAGTATGGATTTACTAGACCAAACGTATGAGCGCTTTAAAAAAATAAACAACACTTATTATTTAATTGGAGTTTGCGTTTTTGCTGTCATCATAAGGGCTATAGGCGTGGATCCTATTAATTTATCAATTGAAGAGGCAGAGTTTTTTTATTTTTCACATCCATCTATTTCAAATAACGAATTACTTACGCTATGCCAAAGAGGCCTTCCAGTTTTTGATTTTATTTTTTACAGAGCTTGGTTTTCTTTGGTGGGATTTAGTATTTTAAAAGGAAAAGCTTTATCTTTTTTCTTTAATATAGCCTTAATACCAGTCGTTTACGCATTATCAAAGAAAATTAAAAATAGCGAGGCGGAGGCTAGGTTTTCAGCTTTTTTGATTGTTGTTTCTTTATCTTTTATATCGCTAGCTAATGTACCCAGATTTTACAATGAAGTATTATTGTTTTCTGTATTATCGTTTTACTTTTTTTTAGATTTTTTAAAACCAAAAGTCCCATTGATGAGAATTGTTTGTTATGTTTTATTTACCAGCCTCGCTATTTTATGCCATTATTATTTTGTGTTTGTTTTGATAAGTCAAGGCATCATGACGTTGTTGTTTTATTATAAAAAAGAGGTATCTAAAACTAATTTTTTATTAGCCTTGGCATGCTTTACATCTATTGCTCTTATTATTGCGATGGTATTTAGCACATTTATTTATTTAGTAAAAAGTGGTAATGAGTATCTTGCCGAAAGTAGCTCGCCCTTTATTGTTTTCGCGCATTTATATATCTTTTTGGGACAAGATCCCGTACTATTTATTATATGTTTAGTGTTGTTTGTGGTTTATATTATTTATTTTTTGAAAACAAAACAATCACCAAATCTCAACAAAACAACAATTGTTTTATGGTTGCTACTAACCTTAGTATTGCCTTTGTTAGTGGATATATTATATAAGCCCATTATTAGAAGGGATTACAATTTAATTTTATTTATTCCATTTTTATTAATTGTGTCGTGGGGTTTTGGGGTTGCAAAAAATAAATGGAAAGTGATTATTGTGTGTTTAATAGTATGCTCAGGAATAATCAATATTTGTTTTATACAAAATTATTATACCACTCCAGAAAACACCTTATACAGAACCTCTTATAATTTCGGAAGTTTATCTTATAAAATTGCCCAAAAAAAAGTACCGGTCAATACCGTCGTATATACAGAGCAAGATGTACCATACAACCTTTATTTTAGGCATGTTTGGAATACTAATTATAGAGCAACGATTGATAGTTCGAAATTACATGTTTCATCGGATAGAGTTATATATGTGATAAAACATCAAGATAAAATTATAAATCGCGACGATATTACAAACGAAAAAATTAATACTTCTTATGATTTAATAGATACAATAAGAGCAAGGTTTGATGTGTTTTACGAGTATAAATCTAAAAAACACCAGAATAAAAACAACGTTAGATAATTGTCCTCTCAGGTTGAGGATGTAAGGAATTTTAGTAATTTTAATGTTTAAAATTTTAAATAATGAATAAAGTAAAAATAGTAATAGCATTAGTAGTTTTTTTTACAAACGCTGTGTTTTCTCAAGGAAGAGATGATAAAGAAAGTAATAAAACAGATCCTTTATTTACAAGCGCTTTTAAAAAATACGAAGAAAAAAATTATCAAGGAGCCTATATTGATTACACGGCATTTTTAGCAAAATTCCCATTGGATGTAAATGCTATGTATAACAGAGGTTTGTGCGCATACGAACTATTAGATTATAAAGATGCTGTAGTTCAGCATTCGAAAAGTATTGCAGCTGGTCGTAAAAAATATGACGGTTATTATAGTCGTGGCCTGTCTAATTATCAATTAAAAAATTATCAAGTGGCTATTTTGGATTTTGATACAGCTATATTTTTAAATTCAAACTACACAAAAGCCTATACGTATAAAGGAGCATCGTTAAATGAATTAAAAAAATACAGTGAAGCGCTTATTCAATTAAACACAGCTGTTTCAACAGATAAGAATTCTGAAAATGCACTTTACTACAGAGCTATTATAAAATATAATATGCAAGATTATAATG
>JAYVDU010000198.1:0-5363 GCA_043749245.1 Bacteroidota bacterium
TATTGTTTCATCTTTCTTGGGCAATCCAATTTCTGTTAAACCTAAATATGCGGTGAGCCCTGTCATTCCCAAAATGCCCAAGTATGCTGATAGTTTGACCTCATTTTCATCCACTTTAAGTAAGCCTTTTCCAGTAGAGACTTGATACTCCTTCCATTCTAAGTTACCTGTAATAAAATCTCCCTTTTCAAAATAATCAGAGTTTTTGCTATCTATCACTTCTGCTATAATACCGGATTGTATTGGTTTATTTAATTCAAAGGGAGGAACGTACGATTTGGAATCGTTCATTCTGCCGCGCAAATAGGGATCAACAGAAACATAAACTATTTTTAATAAAATTTCACCGTCTTTAGCAACGGGAATTTCTTCACTAATGGTTTTAAAATCGCTTAATGTTGGTTTTCCAACAGGGCGTTTATTTAAGAGAATTACTTTATTCACATTATTAAGTTTTATGAGTTTTGAAATATTCTATTTGCCGTTCGTGATTTTTTGCTTCATCTAAGGTTTTAAAAGTGCCAAGATTTCTTCGCTTGTTTGTTTTCGGGTTTACTTTAACAGAATAAATTCTGTATTCACCTGATTTTAATTTTCTAATCATTTTAAGTTCTTATTGTGATATAAAATAGTTTAGAATTTTTAAGCCCGTTAAACCAAAGCCTTTGGAAAAATAAAAGCATACGTCTTGAAAGCGAGGATGCGTTTTAATTATGCAACTAATGCAAGCATAGATTTACACTCTGCTGCACATTTGCGACAAGCTTTTGCGCATTCTTTACATCTGATCATGTCAGAATGTTTTTCGCATTCAGTTGCACAAGCATTACAAGCATCTTCGCATTTTTTGCAAAGAGCATCAAGGTTATCATTGGTTTTACATAAGGCAACCAAAGCGTTGCAAGCCTCAACACAAGCAATACAAGTTTTTACGGTATATTCCATTTCTGCTTTTCCTTTGTTTTCTGTCGAGCAAATTGTACATATATCTAAACAAATTTCGCAAGCAGTAATGCAGCTTTCAATTGTTTTATTTTTCATTTTTAAAAGTTTTTGTTTGCAACTGAATTTTTAGATTACAAAGGTGAAAAGTTGCATACTTTAAAGTATTACATAGTTTTGAAAATAAGTTACATTATTCATACATCCAGTAAAAAGTAGCTTTATAAAAAAATCAAACTGTAAATAATTCCCCCACGCAAGCGAAAAAGATAATTATTTCTTATGAAATTATTCATTTGACAAAACTTATGAAAATCTGCGCTGAATGTTTGTTTTTAAATGTTTGAGTATAGCATTAATATAGAAGAATAACGCTAGACAAAGGATTCAAGTGCCTGTGTATTCATTAAAAAGTACAAGGGAGGTTATTAATGGTTAGAAATATATCGCTTTAATTCAGAAAGCGTTTCAATATCCTTTAGTAACCGGTTCGAGATTTTGTCGGTGAAGTACACTGATGTGTTTTAAAACCCTTGATAGCAGAACCTTTCAAGGTTTTTTATTTCTTGGGTGTCTGTTTCGGGGTTGGTAAGTTATCAACATCAAAAAAATCAATCATTTGAAGTGATCAAAATAAGCTCTAATTTTATTCTATCATATTTTAAATTTTTGTTATGGAAATTAGAGAAGAATTATTCGATCATCCTGATTGGTGGAAATCACATCAAATTTTTGATTTAAATGAAACGGTTGAAGAATTTCATATAAGGCTAAAATATCTTCGTTCTATTGAGCCTAACTCTGAAGCATTAGAAGAAACATCAATGGGAGACGAAATAAGGATGGATTATGAAACAATAGATGAATTCAGAGCAAGAGTTAGAGGTTTCTATTTGTCAATTGATTTGGGTGTAAATGAGAAATATCAAGATGATTATTATAGCGAAGAAGAAAATATCAAAAAAGATATGTTAGGTTCAGAATTGCCTTTTGATAAAAATTGGTATGGTAATTACCTAAATAAAACACAATCCAATTAAATGCCTATTGATGCAGATTCTTTGGCTATAAGCGTGACATGGAACACGTAATTTAATACCTATAGCAAAAGGTAGAATTAACGTAACAACAAATACACTTTGTAAAATTGTAACAGCCTTAGAGGTTGATATTAAAGCGTTTTTTTAGTTTTAGTAAAACTCCTTTATAAGAAAATTAAATCCTAATTCATATTACAAAAGCAGCAATTAATGGCTTCTGCCAACTTCATTGGAGTATAATTCTTTCACAAAATCACTTTGCCAAAATTCTTTACTATCGGCATCTATCATTGTTAGCTTGCCTGAAAAGCCTGCTCCTGTATCAATATTCCATACATTAAAAATATTCATAGGTTCATGGATGTTATATTTTGTTGTTGCTGAATGTCCTATAAAAATTTCAGTATATAATTTAAACCTCGTTGGAAAGTATATACTATCGACGGTTAAGTTTTTATCAATACATAAAGCTGTTTCCCATAAAGTTCTGTCCCAACTAAAATTGCTTGCATACTTTTCTTTTTTTGCACCGTAAACAGATGTAAATCCAGCATGAACATATAATCGATTACTTTCATCAATATAAAATCCCTTCATGTTTTCAAGGAAATTCAAATGTTCTGCTTTCTTATTGTCTGTATATAATTTATAACTATCGATACTAGCCTTGCCACCATTTCCTACCCAAGACTCATTGATTATCCCTTCTCTAAGCCAATCTATATGCCATAAATCGTGATTACCAATCATAAAAATACAGTTACTGTTTTTATCTAAGTCAATTAAAAAATCTAATAAAGGGGCGGTTTCACTCCAACCATCTACATAATCACCTAAAAAAATCAGCGTATCGTCTTTCGTTACTTTTGCTCTTTCAAGCAACTGAACCAAGGCTTTTAAACCGCCATGTATATCTCCTATAACTAATGTTCTATTCATATTAAAAGTCTTGGTTATTATTAATCTGCTCTTTGTTAAATGTAACTGTTTTTAATCTATTGCTTTTTAAAAATCCTCGTATCAAATCATCTGCATCAGGATAAAAGACACTCTTTTTAACGTGTCCTTTACATTCTTCTAATGAACTAAAAGAATCTGTTTTATCAATATAGCCATAGCCAACATAATGTCCATTTTCTATTACAATTAAACTTCTTTCATCATTGCTTTTGCCGTGATCTATTAAAGCAAAATGCTGGTTCTTAAAAATAATTTCATCTAATATTTCTTGTGCTCGTTTATTGTAGCTTTCTACTTCTTCTTCCTCTGCACAAATACCTTTACATTTTTTAATTTGGTGATTAAAGCAAATAGATACTTCGCTTGTTAAATGACAGTATCGCAAACATAATTCATAATCATCAATCCATCTTTCTAATTTTTCTCGAGCTGTGGAATAGTTTACGAATGACACTAAAGGATTTTCTGATTCTTCGTAAGGCACTATTTTAAAATTAATAATCTCTTTATCATCTTTAAACCAATCTATTGTATGTGTAAATAAATCTGCTTTACGCATGCGGTTATACTTTGGTTTGTGTTTTTTAATTTCTTCTGCTTCATGCAACAGGGCTACTAATTCGCTCCCTGTTTCAATAAAATCAACATTGTACAAATCATTGAGCATTTTTTTACTCTTGTGTTCTTTGCTATTGAAATGGCTAACAGCACGGTTATATATATTTACACTTTTTCCGATGTAAATAATTTCTTGCTCTTTATTTAAGAAGTAATATACACCGCAGGTTTCAGGTAATTTGTTTAAAATGTATTGTTTGATTTTATCGATACGCCTTGTCATTAATTCCTCAACACCTTGATTTTTATATTGAGGGTTTAACGCTTTTAATTCTAATAATCTATCAAATAATTTTACGGTTGCATCTACATCACCTTCTGCCCGGTGTCTGTTTTCGACTTCTATACCTATGCTTTCGCATAATTTGCCTAAACTGTAAGATAATTTACCAGGCATTAACTTCCTGCTTAATCTAACTGTACATAAAGTTTCGCGTTTGTATTTATAGCCTAAGCCTGCAAATTCATCTTTAATAAAGCCATAATCAAAACCTACGTTATGAGCCACAAATATTTTACCTTCTGTTAGTTCAATAATTGTTTTTGCTACTTCATGAAACTTAGGAGCGTTTGCTACCATTTCATTTGAAATGCCCGATAAACTAATAAAATAGGGGCTTATGTAACACTCGGGATTGATAAGCGTTGTAAACTTTTCGGTTACTTGCAAACCATCGTGTAATGCAATGCAAATTTCGGTAATACGACCACGTTTGTATTCGTATTTGCTACCGCAAGTTTCTATGTCAATAATAGCAAACATTCATTACAAATGTAAGTGTTGCCTCTTTAGGTTTGTGCTATGATTTGTAGCATTATATTAAAAAATAATATTAAAATGTTTAGAAAAATTTAAGTTGATTTTCAATACTTTAAAGTTATTGCTACAAAACGTAGCAAAATACACCTCCAAATTGTAGTAATTTTAAGTATTCAAATTAGGGAGATGGAAAGAACGATTGTGCATATGGATTTGGATAGCTTTTTTATTTCGGTAGAAAGGTTGTTGGATTCTTCTTTAATTGGGAAACCTGTTATTGTTGGTGGCACTTCTGATAGGGGTGTTGTGGCGTCTTGTAGTTACGAGGCTCGAAAGTTTGGTGTACACTCTGCTATGCCATCCCGAATGGCTAAACAACTTTGTCCGCACGCTATTTTTATACGAGGCGATATGGATCAATATTCTAAGCATTCTAACATCGTTACTCAAATTATTGAAGGCGAAGCACCCTTATTTGAAAAGGCAAGTATTGATGAACATTACTTGGAAATTACTGGTATGGATAAGTATGTGAAAAATAGCATGCTTTGGAGCCATGAGCTGAGGGAGAAAATAATTAAAGAAACAGGCTTGCCAATTTCTTTTGGATTATCGGAAAATAAAACGGTTTCTAAAATAGCTACAAGCGAATCGAAACCCAATGGAGAAAAACAAATCCTGCATGGTTTAGAGAAATCTTTTTTAGCGCCCTTGTCTATTCGTAAAATACCCGGTATTGGAGAGAAAACAAATTCTACTCTCCAAAAAATGGGTATCTCAAAAATTGAGACTATCCAAAATATGCCTATGCTTGCCATGCAAAAGGTTTTGCAAGAGAATGGCGCCTCTATTTGGCGCAAAGCAAATGGCATTGACAAAAGCCCTATTGAGCCGTTTACAGAGCAAAAAAGCATGAGCAAGGAAACGACGTTTGATAAAGACACAACTAATGCCGAACTACTGCAAAATATGCTAGTTGCCATGATTGATACGTTAGCCTTCGATTTAAGGAAACTGCAAAAAGTAGCTGGTTGCATTACAAT
>JAYVDU010000199.1:0-15944 GCA_043749245.1 Bacteroidota bacterium
ATAGTAAAAAAAATAGACTAAGCCTAAAATGATTGCCCCGGAAATACGAACCATTAATCCTTTTGTAAAATAAGCATACTCTGGTTTTTCTCGTATATTTTTTTTAGTAATCCAGTATCCGTAGGCAAAGGCTACCAATAGGTAAAATGGCGGTAATAATATATCAAAAATGGTTAAAAGAGGATACATGTTAGTATAAAAGTACTACTTTTACTTTAACTTATGAGTACTACCAAAACCTTTCTTTTTGTGTCTATTGATGGCATGACCGATCCTCTTGGTCAATCTCAGGTTTTACCTTATTTAATCAACCTAGCAAAAAAGGGTCATAAGATTGGGATTATCAGTTGCGAAAAAAAAGAAAATTGGAAATTGAATAATCACCTTATTCAAACTATTGTTTCAGAGGCAAAGATTGATTGGAATTATTGCTTTTATAAATCTGGTAAACCCTTCATTTCTCAATTACAAAATTTTTTATCTCTCAAAAATAAAGTAACGATAGAAGTTAAAAAAAATGAAGGATATACTATTTTACATTGCAGAAGCTATCTGCCCGGATTAATAGGTTTGTATTCTAAAAAGAAATACAACACAAGCTTTATCTTTGATATGAGGGGCTTTTGGGCGGATGAGAGAATAGAAGGGGCTATATGGAACAAAAACAGTATTATCGGAGCTTCTTTATACGCGTATTTTAAGAAAAAAGAAAAAGAAATGATCATTGCTTCTGATGCAATTATCTCACTCACTCATAAAGCTAAACAAATTATTATTGATTGGAATCTAATTATCAATAACGATAAAATACAGGTAATTCCTTGCTGTGTTGATTTAGAACATTTTTCAAGAAAAAACATAAATCTATCTCATCTCGAGAGGATTCAAAATCAACTACCTCAGTTAAAAAATAAATTTATATTAAGTTACATAGGCTCAATAGGAACATGGTATAAGGCTGATGAAATGCTTGCTTTTTTTAAAATTTTATCCGATAAAACACCAGCTCTTTTTTTAATTATCACAAAAGATAACCCCGAATTATTATACGCATCAGCTAAAAAAGCAGCAGTAAATATTGATAATTTAATTATTAAGTCTTCTTCCAGGTCTGATATGCCATACTATATAGCCCTATCGACAGCTTCTGTTTTTTTTATTAATCCAACGTTCTCTAAGTTAGCTTCATCTCCTACTAAAATGGGTGAAATTTTGTCGATGGGTATACCTATAGTTACGAATACTGGCATTGGGGATGTTGATGATATCATACATCAAACACATTGCGGAGTCACCATTAGCCATTTCAGTCCATCTGATTATCAAAAAGCGGCAGACGATCTTTTAAAAAACATCCAATCGCATGGGGATAATACTGTATCAACAGCTACAACTTATTTTTCTTTAATGGATGGTGTGGATAAATATGACGCTGTTTATCGTTTATTTTAATTAGTTATTGAATAAGAAAATCGGAATAAAAAAAGTCCTTTCAATAATTGAAAGGACTTTTAAATTTAAAAAGTATTTTTATTTGCCTAAACCAACAGGGCTACCAACTCTTACCATAGCACATCTAAATCCAATATGAGCAGTAGATTGTCTTTGATCTAAATATCGTCGTGTGCCTGGATTTAACCAGTAAGCTCTATCTCTCCAGCTACCACCTTTGTATACACGTGCCTTATCATTAATTAAGGATGTTTTAGCGTATTCATACATTAATTTATCAGCCTTTTCTGAATAAGCATCCTCACCCTCAGAATAATACAAACTAGAGTTAACATCACCATCTAAATAACTAATATAATCAGATGTTTTGTAATTACGACGTTCGTCCAAGTTATCAGAAGATATAGCTGCATTTACCTCTCTCCATTTAACGCGACCCGGTATGTCAGACTTACCATCCGCAGGAGCGTTACCATAACCTTTGCTGCCATCAGCTACAGAATTAGGCCCAGAAGAAAGGGGATCTTTACTTAATGAAGTTAAAACGCTATCCGTTACATCAGTTGTTTCACCAGATACACCGTGAGCTGAAGGAACGTTTACTTTATGCGTAAATTTTTGGAATACAGGTCCGTCAACGTTAGTAGATATTGTTCCATCGGTACTATCTTTTACTTGAGTCACAAATACGTTACCACGGAAAGGTCTGAATTCATCAGCATCCTGACTAGTAGAAGCTCTGTACACATCCATTACCCATTCAGATACGTTACCCGCCATATTGTATAAACCATAATCATTAGGCCAATATGAATAAACTGGGGCTGTTACGTCTGCATTATCATTTAAGAAACCTGCAGTACCCATCATATCACCAGCACCACGAACAAAGTTTCCTTGTATTTGACCAATGTATTTATCGTCACTATTACGAATACCATGTCCATTCCATGGATAAATTCTTCTATCAGTAATACGCTCACCAATTGTATTTCCAATTAAGCCATAAGCGGCATATTCCCATTCTGCTTCTGTTGGTAAGCGGTATTTTGGTAAAAAGATACCATCTTCCATACGCACATCACGCTCTGGGTTTTGCTCATCAAATGAAGGTAATTTTTGTTTTAACTGCCCTTGCCATTTACCTGATAAATAAGCTTCAGTACTAAAATAATCCTGATCAGAAGGATTTGGAACGTGATCTAATAAACCTTCACGAATTAAAATAAATTCATTAACACGATCCGTTCTCCAGGCACAAAACTCATTAGCTTGTAACCAGTTGATACCAACTACAGGATAATCTCTGTAAGCAGGATGACGTAAATAATATTCTACATAAGGCTCATTATAAGCCAATTTTTCACGCCATACTAATGTATCTGGTAATGCTTTTTGGTAAATATCTGGGAATGTTGGCCCAAATACACGGCTTGTCCACCATAAATATTCTAAATAAGAAAAATTACTTACCTCTGTTTCATCCATATAAAAAGAAGATACGGTTACTCTACGCGGAACGTTGTTCCACTCATAAGTTACATCAGTTTCTGTACGACCCATTGAAAATGACCCACCTTCTATTAGTACAAGGCCTGGTCCAGTCTCTTGTTCCTCGTAAGGCACTTTTTCAAAACCTCCATTGTCTGGATTATTGTAATCCCAACCAGTAGTAGAAGAACGCTCTTTAGAGCACGATACTGCGAGTATAGAGAAGATAATAGCTAGTGATTTGCGACTTTTAATGAAATTGAAATTCATAGGTATTGGTTTAATTTAAGACTATAACGAATTTTTTATGAAAAGGTTACACTTTATTTTTTAAAAAGATGGGCAACTTATGGTTCTGTATTTTTTCTTCTTTGGTCTACACTCAAATTGCATTTGCATAGAGATCTCATGAGAACCGGCGGTGTTGCTTGATAATTTAGATACAGTAACATCATAACTGTATCCTACTTTAAAATGATCTGTTTGCAAGCCTATTAAAACAATGAAGGCATCAGAGTTACGATACCATAAACCTCCAACAAAAGAACCACGTACAAAATATAAACCTAAATTTAATTGTGTGAAGTTTTGTTGTTGCATAAACAATACGTTAGGAGAGATATAAGAATCGCCACCTTTTTCTAATGGAATAACAGCACCAGCATGACCAGTAATTTTTAATGGTAATTTAGACGTTCCTTGTAAACCCTCATCTGGCTGAGTAATATGATGAAAAGCCGCGCCAATAAAATAACGTTTGCTGTAACCTAATATGCCACCACCAAAATCTAAATTTGATTTGTTAGTAGAAGGAATAACTTCATTTGTATTCCAAACAAAGCCACGTCTAGCGTCAATCATGTCTCCAAAATTAAGTTTTGATTTGTCTAATGATTTTTGAAAGAAACCAGCTTGCAAACCAAATTTGATAGAAAATTCACGTGTAACAGGAAGAAGATAAGAATATATTAAATTAACATTAGTCGTTTTTAAAGTACCATGAGCTTGGTCATCTTGAGTAACAATTAAGCCTAATCCCCCACTGATAGCGTCGATATGCTGATCGTATGAGGCGCTATATGTAACATAAGTGCCTGATAAACTTGGCCATTGATTACGATAGTTCATACAGATACGTGGACAACGCGCTGTTCCTGCAAATGCAGGGTTTAGGTATAACGGATTGGCATAAAATTGAGTAAATTGAGGGTCTTGCGCCTGAAAATCTTGCCAAATTCCAGTAGAACATAGTGTTGTGAGCAATAATATAAGTTTCTTGGCCATATATGTTAAATTTACTTAATCTTTTCCTAATCACAAATATAACAGTCTGTTTCAACAAATAAAAACTTTTAACAAACAATATTTTATTTATTTTGCCGTTTAAACACATATATTTACCTTCAAATTTGTTCAAATGCAAGCTATCAGTAAATCTTACCTAATTATTTTAGTTTTTATAAATTTATTTAATTTTTGTGGTTTTTCTCAAAAAAACATACAATCAGCTACAAATGAACCTATTTTGTCGAAAATGGTAGCAAATGAAATTAAAGCTAAAAACTATGTTAAGCCATTTCTTTCACAAGCGCATTTTGATCCTAACAATAAAAATTTACCTTATTTATTAAATCATATTGAGATTGATGAAAATGCTTTGCCAACATTTGAATATACCGAAGCAGTTATTAGAAATCTTAATTCGGAAGAATTAGAAAAGATTAAGGGATATAAAATGCTTGTTACAAATACCTTTGAAACTTCAACATACTCTGAAAAGTCAAGAAATAAAATTATTGTTTACCACAAGATAATTCCTATCAGATTAAATCCATCTTCTAATCAATATGAGTATTTGGAAAGCTACGTTCCTAATTGGAATTTTCAAAAAGAGAATTTAGATTTACAATCAAAAATAAATAAAAAAAATGCCCAAGTAACTGCAACTAATTCATCTGTATTGTCAACTGGCAACTGGTTTAAAATTGGAGTAACTCAAAATGGTATTTATAAATTAGATAAAACTGCTTTAACTAAATTAGGAATTAATACAGCCGCAATCAATCCAAAAAATATTAGAATATATGGAAACGGAGGAAAGTTGTTGTCAGAAAAAAATTCAGATTTTAAATATGATGATTTGCGAGAAAATGCCATTGAGGTAATTGGCGAAAGCGATAGTATTTTTGATGTAACTGATTATGTTTTATTTTATGGACAAAGTACCGATGATTGGAAGCGCCGCACTGGATCAACAATGCCATTTGAGCACCAAATGCACTATTACAGCGATACGTCATTTTATTTTATAACCACAGATTTAGGTTTAGGTAAAAGGGTTCAGGCACAAAACACTTTATCAAACGCACCAAGCCAAACAACTAGTAAGCAAGATTTTTATGGCATACACGAAATAAATGCAACTAACGTTGTGAAAAGTGGAAGAGAGTTTTTTGGAGAAAAATTTGATTTTAATTCTTCATATTCATTTGCGTTTAATATACCTGATGCTGCAGTTGGTGATAGTTTATTTGTACACACAAGAATTTTGGGTAGGGCAAATTCGGTGTCAAATTATGGCGTTAATTTTAATAATGGTTCGTTTATAGTATCGTGCGCCCCAACTAATACTTCTGATTATTTAGCCGATATTGGTTATATAGGAGAAGGCTACAAAGGTGCAGTATTAGGCTCATCAAACTTAGTAGTAACAGTAACCAAGCAAACTTCAGATGCAACGGGATGGTTGGATAAAATTGAATTTAATTGTAGAAGAAATTTAGTATTTAATTCGTCCCAATTTAATTTTAGAGATAGAAAAGTAATTGGTGGAGCTGGATCCTTTGCAAAATATATTTTAATCAATAATAATACTTTACCCACAAAAATTTGGGATATAACAAATCCTTTAAATCCGTATAAACAATTATACAATCAAATTAGTAATACGATTGATTTTACTGCATCATCAGACTCGTTAAAGCAATATTGTGTTTTTGAAGATAATCAGGCATATCAAACAACAGTTTACGGAAAAATTGCGAATCAAAATTTGCATGCAGTACAACAAGCCGATTTAATTATTATAACTCACCCTCAATTTTTAAATGAAGCTATGCGTATAGCTCAATTACACCAAGATTTTGATACACTGACATACGTTGTTGCTACTACAGATCAGGTGTATAATGAGTTTTCGTCAGGAACTCCTGATATTGGAGCTATCAGAGAGTTTACAAGAATGCTTTATAAGAGACCTTTAAACCCAGGTTTAGCAACTCAGTATTTATTATTGTTTGGCGATGGTTCTTACAAAAATAAGGATATCAGTATCGCTTCAAACTCGGCATTAATTCCCACTTACGAAACATTCAACTCAACATCTAACCTTAACTCCTTTGTATCAGATGATTATTTTGCAATGATGGATGATAACGAAGGAGACATGACATCAGGATTAGTTGATATAGGTGTTGGGCGTTTCCCTGTCAGATCGAAATCGGAAGCAGAGGCTGTAACAAATAAAATGGAACATTATTATAAACGAAATTTTAGTTTCAATGCAAATGCTACAGAGTCATCTTGCAATATTGCTAGTAATAACTATCCTCAGGGAGATTGGAGAAATAAATTATGTTTTGTCGCGGATGATGGAGATGGTAATTTACATGAAGGTCAAGCTGATGGTTTAGCTAACTCGTTGGCATTAAATAAAGATTATAATGTGAATAAAATATTTTTAGACGCTTACGTGCGAGTATCTACTCCCGGTGGTGATCGATATCCAGATGTAGTGACTGATATTAATACAAGTTTTGAAAAAGGTTGTTTAATTTGGAATTATACTGGCCATGGAGGCGAAGTTGGTTTAGCATCTGAACGGGTGGTAGAAATTTCTCAAATTTTAGGTTGGAAAAACATAAATAATTTACCATTAATGGTAACTGCTACCTGCGAGTTTAGTAGGTTTGACGACCCAGACAGAACCTCTGCCGGAGAGTTGTGTTTATTGAATCCCGATGGCGGGGCTATTGGTTTATTAACAACGGCAAGGGTTGCTTTTTCGAATTCAAACGCCACTTTAAACGCTGCTTTTTTTAGTCATGCGATTACACCTATGACAAATGGTAAAATGCCGCATATTGGTGATTTATATAGAATGACAAAAATTGATATCGGTGTCCCATTCAATCTTTCATATATGAACTTTGTGATACTAGGTGATCCTGCTTTAAAATTAGCATATCCCGAACAAAGAGTTTACACGTCGTCAATTAATTCACAGGTAGTAACAAGCACCTCAAGCGATACGCTTAAAGCCCTTTCAAAAATAACCATTACGGGTTATGTAGGGGATAAAAATGGCAATAAATTAACCACATTTAATGGGGTTGTTTTTCCAACAGTATTTGATAAAGCTAATACAATTACTACGTTATCAAATGATGTTACTTCGCCAGTTACAACTTTTACCTTGCAAAAAAATAATATTTATAGAGGAAAATCAACCGTTGTTAATGGTGATTTTTCGTTTACTTTTTTAGTTCCAAAAGATATTAGTTACAATTATGGTATTGGAAAAATAAGTTATTACGCTCATAACGGAGTGCATGATGCGCAAGGGTTTTATGATAAAATAATTATAGGAGGATTTAACCCAAATGCCGTGGTCGATAATCAAGGACCAACAATTAATTTATATATGAATGATGAAAAATTTGTATCAGGTGGAACGACAAATGAGAACCCAAAAATATATGCTGTTGTTTCTGATGTGAGTGGTATTAATACAATAGGTACTGGTATTGGGCATGATGTGGTTGCTGTGATTGATGCAACGAGCAGTAAGCCTATTATTTTAAATGATTATTATGTAGCTGATTTAAATACCTATCAAAAAGGTAAAATACGCTATCCATTTAACGAACTTTCGGAAGGAAATCATTCGTTGAGTATAAAAGTATGGGATGTGCAAAATAATTCGTCAACCGCATTTACTGATTTTGTTGTATCGAAGCAAGCAGAATTAGCACTAACGCATATTTTAAATTACCCTAATCCATTTACTACGAAAACAAAATTTTTCATTGAACATAATCAATGTTGCACCAGTTTAAAAGTAATGGTGCAAATCTATACAATTACAGGTAAAGTAGTAAAATCGATAAATCAAACAATAAATGACGGTGGATTTCGTTTAGATGGAATTGAATGGGATGGTAGAGATGAGTATGGCGATAAATTAGCTCGAGGGGTATATATTTACAGGGTATCTGTAAGTGATAATAACAAGAAAAAAGCTGAGAAAATTGAAAAGCTCGTAATTCTAAATTAATTATATCTTTGAAGTCCCTTTTAAAAAAAAGAACATAATGCAAAAACAAATTTTAGGAACTATAGGAACAGGCGTTTTATTGTCATCTCAAGCAATAGCGCAAACAACTTCTTCTCAATTAACAACTCAAGATTTAAGCGGACGCGTAAATACCATTACAACCGCAGTACCCTTTTTATTAATTGGGCCAGATGCCACACAGGGCGCTATGGGCGAGGTAGGTGCAGCAACAACTCCCGATGCAAATAGTATACATTGGAACGTTGCTAAATTAGCTTTTGCCGAAAAAAAAGGGGGAGCTGCAATTAATGTAACACCTTGGTTAAAGCAATTAGTGCCAGATATTTATTTGTATTATGTAGCTGGTTACGCTAAAATAAGCAAAACACAAACTGTCGGCGCTTCGCTTCGTTATTTTTCCTTAGGAAATATCACGTTTACGGATATTGTAGGAAATACAACAGGACAATTCAGACCGAATGAATTTGCATTGGACTTAGCTTTTTCTCAAAAATTATCTAAAACATTTTCAGCGGGATTAGCCGCTAGATATATCCGTTCTAACTTAACCGGTAATTATACTTTGTCAAACGGGCAAGCCTCTAAGCCTGGACAAACCGTGGCTGTAGATGTTGGCTTATATTATCAATCAAAAAAGTTTGATTTAAGCGGTAAAAAAGCCACTGCTAGTGCGGGATTAGTATTTAGTAATATTGGTGGAAAAATATCTTATTCAGTACAAAAAGATTTTATACCAATGAATTTACGCTTGGGTGGAGGATTAAAAATTCAAATTGACGAGTACAACACCTTTAGTATTTATGCAGATGCTAATAAATTAATGGTACCAACGCCTCCGGTATATTTAAAAACATATAACGGTGGAGACTCAACAAGTGCTGCTACTGGCGAAAAAATTATTGTAGCAGGAAAAGACAATAAAAATGTGGGTGTTGCTGCTGGTATCGTACAATCCTTTGGTGATGCGCCTGGCGGAGCAAAAGAAGAATTAAAAGAAATTAATTACAGTGTGGGAGTTGAATATTGGTACGGAGCACCAAAAGTATTTGCGGTGCGTGCAGGTTATTTTAACGAATCAAAAACAAAAGGTAATCGTAAATTTTTTACAGCCGGTATTGGTGTACGATATTCTAAGTTTGGGTTAGATATGTCATACTTAATTCCAGTTACACAGCGTAATCCATTACAAAATACCTTACGTTTTACACTTACCTTTGATTTTGGTGATGAAGGCGGTAAATCAACGCCAAAACCAACTGAATAATCACATGTTGATTATTTAAAATTTATTTTTAGGTAATTTTTTTTTATTTTCTTTTGCTTGACCAAAAGAAACAAAAGTCAAGGACGAACGCCATACTTTGTTTTTATTCGCTCAAAAAGGCTGCCCACTATTTTCTATAAAACAAAATTTCGCTCCGTTCGTCCACGTCTACCGCACTATTACCAATGTATATGTTGCCTCATAAGTCTAATTCGATAGTTATTGGATCTACTAAAATTGTCGTAGCATAATTTATTTTTTGTGATTAAGGTAATTTTCCTGATAAAGATTTATCCAATCTTTCACAGTTATTTTTGTCATTAACTCTGCTATAAGCTTATAGGGAATATCTTGGGTCTTTTTAAAACGGATACAGCTTTTTCCCATATCTAATTTGGTTTTACAATGTTTTGGATATTCAGTAACAAACCAATCGTGTAATTTTGGGCTTCCATATATGCCCATGTGATATATCGCTATAAAGTTTTTTTGAGAGGCGATAGCTGTAAATTGCAATGTTAGCTGAGTGTTACAATGATAGCCTTCAGGATAAATAGCATGAGGAACCACGTAACTAACCATCCCGTAACTCATCACTTCTTCAAATCCTTTTGGAATAGTGTTCAGAATAGTATCTCTAAGTTTAATAAAAGAAGATGCTCTATCTGTTGGAAGTTCTTTTAAATAATCTTTAACTGTGAGTGCTTTTGATTGCATATTATTTCATGTTTGAGATAGTTAAATATCAGAAATTGAAATCGAAAATACTACTTGGCAATTTTTAAAAAAATACCTTACTTTGCAGTAAAATTAAGTCATTGCAAATAGTAGTTAATACGCGTTTATTGCTTCCTCATAAATTAGATGGTATTGGTTGGTTTACTTACCAAACATTAAAACGTATTACCCAAAATAATAAAGATGTACATTTTGTTTTTTTATTTGACAGAGATTATAACGATGAATTTATTTTTTCGGATAACATCACGCCATTAGTTATTGGACCACAAGCTCGTCATCCGTTTTTGTATTACGCTTGGTTTCAATGGTCGGTAAAAAATATATTAAATCGTATGAAGCCTGATTTGTTTTTATCACCTGACGGATTTTTATCGCTTGGTGCTAAATGCAAACAACTACCTGTGATACACGACATTAATTTTTTTCATAACCCAAAAGATTTAAAAGCGTTAACGAGTAAATATTACAATCATTTTTTTCCTAAATATGCTAAGGCTGCCACGCGTATTGCCACTGTATCTGAATATAGCAAAGCCGATATCGCTAAAGAATACTGTATTGAGGCTTCTAAAATTGATGTAGTTTATAATGGAATCAATGATGGCTTTAAACCCCATACTGACGGTGAAAAGAGGGTAACTAAAGAAAAATTTGCACAAGGGAAATCCTATTTTTTATTTGTGGGTTCGCAAAGTCCGCGCAAAAATTTAAACCGATTAATTGCTGCTTTTGATTTATTTAAACAACAAACGCAATCAGATTTTAAATTAGTATTAGTAGGCGCAGTATATTGCAGTGATGGTGATGTGAAAAAAGTGATTGACAAATCTAATTTTAAACATGATATTTTATTTGTTGGTAGGCAACCACAAGAAGAATTAGAAAACATTATGGCAGCAGCATTTGCATTAACATTTGTGCCATACTTTGAAGGCTTCGGTATTCCTATGGTTGAAGCCATGCAATGCGAAACACCTATAATATGCAGTAACACAACCTCTATGCCTGAAATAGCAGGAAACGCAACAATTTTAGTAAATCCATTTGAAGTAAATGAGATTTCAAAAGCAATGGTAAACTTGTATCAAAATGAAAATATACGCCAACAATTAATATTAAATGGCATACAACGAAAAGATAATTTTTCGTGGGATAAATCAGCTAACTTGCTATGGGACAGCATTACCAAGTGTTTATGAGTACACTAATTAGTAAATCAGCTTTTATTAAAGCAGAGCAATGTTTAAAACATTTTTATTTATATAAGAATCATCTTTACTTACGCGATAAATTATCAAAAGAAAAACAATTAATTTTTAAACGCGGTATTGATGTCGGTATTTTTGCTCAACAATTATTCCCGAATGGTATTGATGTTACTATTGGCGAAAAACGTAACCAGGAGTTATTTGCTCAAAAAACGCAAGAGCTTATAAAGCAAGGTATAACAACCATTTACGAAGCAACGTTTATTTTTGATAACCTATTAGTAATGGTTGATATTTTACATAAAGTAGGTGATACTTGGACAGCTTATGAAGTAAAAAGTTCTTTAAAAATTACTGAAACGTATGTAAAAGATGCTTGCTTTCAGTATTTCGTTATAAAAAATTGCTTACCAAATTTAACGGAATTTAATTTGTTGACACTGAATCCAAAATACGTGTTGGAAGGAGAATTAGATATTAATAAACTTTTTAAAACAACATCTATCATGAAGGATGCTGTTAAAAATATTGATTATTTTACTCATAAATCGCAGTTAGCTAAACTGACGTTAGAACAAGGAAAAATACCGGATATAAAAATAGGAACACACTGTTTTTCGCCCTATTCATGCGATTTTATAGGTACATGTTGGAAAGGAACTGAAGATGCTTCGTCCGTTTTTTCAATTGGGAAATTGTCCAAGCAAGCCTTGTTTGATTTTTATGATAATAATATTAAGCGGATTGATGAAATTGATTTGAAGACAATTGAAAAAAAAGAAATTAAAATTCAGATAAAAGCTGCTATCGAACAAAAAGAACAAATCAATAAACAACAAATCGCCGCTTTCATCTCTGAAATTAAGTATCCTATTTGTAGTTTGGATATAGAAGTATGGATGCCCGCAATCCCATTCTATCAAGGAACTAAGCCATTTCAATTAGTGCCGTTTTTGTTTTCAATGATTTACGAGGAACAAGGGGAGTTGAAAAAGTACAGTTATTTTAAACCTATTGAAAATGATGGACGAAAAGAGTTTTTAGAATCTATCATCATTTCTACTAAACCCTTTGCTTCTATCTTAATGTTTGATAAATCATTGGAAGAAAATATTTTGAATCAATTGGTTGAATTATTTCCTGAATATAGGAAGGATGTTGTTGAATTGAAAGCAAAAATTATTGATTTGGCTGAACCCATTCAAAAAGGTAATTACTATCACCCTGACATGAAAGGTAATTTTACACTCAAAAGCCTTGCGCCTATTGTTAATTTGGATTCAGGCTTTGATTCGTTGGATATACAATCGGGCATTACTGCGATGTATATTTACGAAAGCTTATTGGCAAATGAAAATAGCATCGAACAAGAAACGATTAAAGAACAATTAATAGATTACTGCGAAATGGACGCATTAGTCACGTATCAGTTATTACAATTTTTAAAAAAAAATAGTTAATCTTTGAATTCTATATACATATCAATCAATCATCTTAGTCTTTATCTTTTTAATTATTTAAAAAGGTATAAGCTGAACTGTCTATTTTTAATATTTACTTTTTTACCAGTAATTATTTTTTCGCAATTTAAATTAGATTCAACAAAAAAAGTAAAATATGTTGCAGTGCCTGTTGTATTTAAAACACCCGAAACTGGCTGGGCATTTGGTTTGTCAGGTTCAGTTTCATTTAAAACAACGCCAAAAAAAGATACGTTAACGCGTACATCAGTTGTGCAATTACTTACCATTTTTTCTGAACGAGGACAGAATGTGCAGGCGGTTGACGCTACCATTTATTTTCCTAAAGAAAAGTATATATTATATCTTCAAACATCGCATAGTTATTTTCCAGATAATTTTTGGGGTATAGGACAATATACGAAAGATGAAAATGAAAATAAATATGCCTTTGAACAGTTTTTTGTTTCGCCACATCTAAAAAGAAAAGTTTCTAAACATTTATTTATAGGTGCTATGATAGATTTTCAAACCGTATTTAATATAAACTCAACTCCGGGTGGTATTTTTGATTCCATTAATTTTCCTGGAAAAACAAAATACCATGTCGCTGGTTTTGGTGCTAGCGTGAGTTATGATACGCGTAATGGAACCTTTTGGCCAACGAGAGGATTATTTTTGCAATCAAATTTTATTTTATATAATAACAAATTGGCTTCTACTTATTCTTTTAATAAATGGATAGTTGATTTGAGATATTATAAAAAATTATTTAAAAATCAAGTTGTTGCTTTTCAATTATATAATTATGCAACAATTGGCGAAACCCCTTTGCGATCTATGGCATTATTAGGAGGGTCAAATAATTTACGAGGCTTTTATCAAGGAAGGTTTAGGGATAATTCCATGTACACCGCTATTGCCGAATACAGAGCGTATTTGTTTTGGCGGATTAGTGCCTGCGCTTTTTTTGGAATAGGTGATGTGTACAGAAATGTATCTGACATTAATATCAATAGCTTAAAACATTCGTTTGGCGGTGGTTTACGAATTTCAATTTTACAAAAAGAGAAATTAAATTTGAGATTGGATTATGGTTACTCTGATAAATACAATCAAGGATTTTATTTTACTGTAGCCGAATGTTTTTAGGATTTTAGATTAAGAGCCTGTTTAAATTTATATTGTAATAATTGTTATAGTGTGTTTTTGAGAGAAAAGAGGCTCCCGCTATAGCGGGATTGCAGAGATAGTTATCTACTACCTCGAAAAATTTAACGAATTTGTAGCCAAGAAGACACATAACAAAATTATTAGATAAATTTTAAACAGGCTCTAAGCTTACTTTAAAAATGAGTATCTTTATTATAATTAAAAAACTTAATTATGTTTAAGGTATTTGCATATCAATATTCAGAAAGCATAGATGTGAAATCGTTTAAGTCTGATTTTACAGCAGAACTCAATTACTCAAGCTCTGATGAGCTTTTTTATAAAGTGGATTCTGATCATTTTGTATATGTGTTTAAATATGGTGTCGTCTGTTTTTTGAATTACGATGCGATGAAAATAGCAGAATTTTTTAAATTATTAAAGCCGTATTCCAAAAACCCTTTTGAGAATAAATTACACGAAGAGTTTATCATTGAAACAAATGCTAATCAAAATTCATTTGGTTATAATAAAATTGAAATAACAAATACGAATAGCGACACCTTACGTTTAATTATGTTGAATGTATCGCACAGTGTAGCTCTTGATTATTATTCCGAACAAAGCGATATTCTGTTGGAAGGAACAAACCATCAAATTCAGTTTTTAGAAAACCAAGGAAAGCTTGATATTTCGGGCAACAACCTTAGGCGATATATTGGGAGAACACTGAATCTTAAAAATAAAATTTCGCAAAACTTATATATTTTTGATTCTCCGCCAGAAACGTGGGAAGATGAAAATTTGAATAAAATAGATATAGGCTTAAAGCGAACGTTTGATTTACAGTTGAGGTATAGAAACATTCAGGAAGACTTACAAATCATTAAAGAAAATTTAGAATTATTTAAAGATTTAATGCAATACAAAAAAAGTAATTTGTTAGAATGGATTGTCATTCTACTTATCTTGATAGAAGTTGTAAATGTATTACTCGATAAGTTTATGTAAACAGCTAAATCTCTTTGTCAACGCGCTCATCTAAACCACTAATATCTTCTAAAACTCATTCTTAATAAGCGATTGGAAAATCTATTTTAGTAAAATAATCTTATATTTGGTAAAACAATGATACTCTACCAAGTGGCACTTATCTTGCTAATGTAAGATAGATTGGAGCAATAAAGTAGCGTGTATATAGTGGTTATGCCCAATTATATGAAAATAACATTCCTAATCATATTTCTCGTTTTCACAAACATTATTTTCGGACAAAAGGATTCGACGACTGTTGAAGCTAAAATCTCAAAAGCGCATAACAAACCTACTAAATTTTCAAAATTGGTTGACGAGCCATTTGCCTGGCTTATCCCAGATTACGAAATTGATTCAAAAATTTGTTTAAAATTTTCCCCACTAAGTTTCATTGACATATATAACGGTTCAACGGCTCGAATTGGGGTTGAATACAAATTGAGAAATAATTATTCTCTTTATAATGAAATCGGGACATTTATTCCAACTGGAAATAAGAATTCTGGGATTTTAACTCGTTGCGAATTTAAATGGTACTTCAACAGTAATGATAAAATAAACGGACAATATGTTTCTTTAGAATTATTCTACAAAAACCAATCGTATAATACTACAGATTCAATTAGAAGCGCAATTAACTATTCTCAAAATTATTCGGTGTCAAAAGACGTAGGGTGTTTAACAATTAAATCAATAGCGTCCGAGATAATTAAAAAAGGTAAAATAAATGAGCTATACCCGTTTATTTTAGGCAACTAATTTTAATTTCGGAATTGTAAGCCCCC
>JAYVDU010000200.1:0-5335 GCA_043749245.1 Bacteroidota bacterium
GTGTTGAAATGGCTTATTACTTAATGGCTAAAAATGCAGGTATTGAAATGACAGAATGCCGACTGTTTGAAGAAAACGGAAGGGCGCATTTTATGACCAAAAGATTTGACCGTGAACTCGGAAAAGATAAACTGCATGTACAAAGTTTTTGTTCTATGCAGCATTATGATTTTAATGAGGTAAACTTATACAGCTATGAGCAATTATTTGAAACCATGCGAATGCTTGGTTTACCTTATCCTCAAGCAGAGCAATTATACCGAAGAATGGTTTTTAATGTAATGGCACGAAACTGTGACGACCATACTAAAAACTTTATGTTTATAATGGATAAAACAGGTACATGGAAACTTTCGCCTGCTTATGATGTTTGCCACGCTTACAGGCCAGGTAGCGAATGGGTAAACCAACATGCGCTAAGCATAAATGGAAAAAGAAACACTATTACTAAAGTTGATTTACTGCAAGTTGCAAAACAAATGAATATAAAAAAAGCGGAAGCTATTATTAAACAAATTGCAGATGTAGTAAGCAATTGGAGCTATTATGCAGACGAAGTAAAGGTTGAAAAAAAATTAAAACAGGCAATACAAAAAACACTGATTATACTTTAAGAAATAAAATAGCTCATGGGAAAAATTACAAAAGACCACCCACTAAGTAAAAGTGAAGATATTTTAAAATCAAATATCGAAACATTAAAATAATTATTTCCAACCATTGTTAAGTAGAATATAATATACCCAAGGCTAAAATTAGCTAGGAATGTTTTAAAAGATGATGGGGTAATATACATATTAAAAAAGGTTTAATTTATTTGGTGTTATGTTAAGTTGAATTGGTTTTGCAAACGTACCAATGAACGCAAAGGTCAGGCCGATTAGAAACTGTTTACCGCAGTTTTGTAAACCCATACAATTTATGTTGTATGAGCTCTATAAATCCATTTCTTTTTACAATATTTGTACACGATCACCGTTATTTAACCTGTGCTGCAAAAAACTGTTTATACCCTTTTATTCATCTTATCTGTTTTTGCTATATCGGCACAAACAGCCACTGTTTCAGGTATCGTAAAAGACTCTGATGGCGTGGTGATTAGTGGAGTAGAAGTAGCTGTTTTAGAAGACGGCGCCAGGCATACCACCACGGACGCAAGTGGTTTTTATAGTTTGGAAATTCCTGTTAATAAAGCAATTACTATATCTATTTTTAACTTAAGCTACAAGCAACTCAATAAAAAAATAACCGCTAAGGAGGGTGAAAAAATAAGTTATAGTCCTCGGTTAGAAGTTAAAAATGTGATAGCCGTAGAAGTTGTTCACGAAACCAAACGCGATGTGGAAATGACCACCATTGATCCCAAAAATATATTCCAAATTCCAAGTCCTTCGGGTAATTTGGAGGATATCATTAAAACACAAATGGGAGTAAGTAGTAATAATGAACTCACTAGTGGCTATTCGGTTCGTGGTGGCAACTTTGACGAAAATTTAGTGTATGTGAATGACATAGAAGTGTACCGTCCATTTTTAGCTCGCAGTGGGCAACAAGAGGGATTAAGTTTTGCTAACCCCGATATGGTAAGCAATATTAATTTTTCGGCAGGTGGTTTTGAAGCTAAGTATGGCGATAAAATGTCGTCGGTGTTAGATATTACGTATAAAAAACCACAAAAATTTGGAGGCACTGTTAGTGGTAGCTTGTTGGGAGGAGCATTGCATTTACAAGGTGTTTCTAAAAACAGGGTATTAGCATGGAGTATTGGGTCTCGTTACAAATCGAATTCCTATTTACTTAAAAGCCTTGATACCAAAGGCGAATACAAACCTCGTTTTTATGATGTACAAGCCTTTTTAACTTTTACGCTAAATCAAAAATGGACGATTGAGTATTTAGGAAACATCTCAAGCAATCAATATTTAGTTACTCCTGCTACCCGCGAAACAACTTTTGGAACAGTTAATAATGCCGTACAATTAAAAATTTATTTTGACGGACAAGAGCTGACTCAATACACAACCTTTATGAGTGGGCTTTCAACGACCTTTCGACCAAACTCCCGCACCAAATTAAAATTAATCACATCAGCATATAATGCACAAGAAGAAGAAAAGTACACCGTGCAAGGTCAGTATTACATCGATCAGTTGGAAGCAGATTTTGGAAAAGATAATTTTGGACAAGTCGCTTTTAGTAGGGGAGTAGGCACCTTTTTAAATAATGGTAGAAATAGTATTAATGCTACCGTGGTTAATATTGAACACAAAGGAACTCGTCAAATCCGAAAAAATTCGGAGCTATTGTGGGGACTTCGTTATCAACACGAATCCATACAGGATAAATTAAGTGAATGGCGAACCATTGATTCTGCTGGATATGTAAGCCCTTACAGCGCAACTGACATTAACTTGATAGATGTTGTTAAAACAAAAATAAATTTAGAGAGCAACCGTGTGCAAGGTTATTTACAATACAAATTTTCTAAGCGCTTGAGAGATTCTTCTATAGTGGCTGTTACAGGAGGTATGCGAGCTAATTACTGGGATTACAATAAACAAACCGTTGTTTCTCCAAGAGTTACGTTAACTTACAAACCAAATTGGAAACACGATATCTTAGTGAAGGCATCGTGGGGCTATTATTACCAACCTCCATTTTACAGAGAGATGAGGGGCTTTGACGGACAACTCAATCCAAACATACAAGCGCAAAAATCTATTCATTATTTATTATCGTTCGATTATAACTTCAGAGCTTGGAATCGCCCTTTTAAATTAATAATTGCGGGTTATTATAAAGACATGAAAGATCTAATTCCCTACGAAATAGATAATACCCGCATTCGTTATTTTGCAAAAAATAATTCGGTAGGTTATGCCGAAGGTATTGATTTACGGATCAATGGTGAGTTTATAAAAGGTGTAGAATCATGGGCTACAATTGGTTTTTTGAAGACTATGGAAAACATTTCGAATGATAGAAAAGTAACGTACTTTAATAGCACAGGAGATACCATTATTAAAGGATATACGTTTAATAATAAAGCGGTTGATAGCAGTGTGACGCATCCAGGATATATTCCTCGACCAACCGACCAACGCGTTACCTTTGGTATGTTTTTTCAGGATTACATTCCTAAATTACCCAATTGTAAAATGTATTTGAATTTACAATTCGGCTCTGGCTTACCCTTTGGTCCTCCCGGGCACGAACGCTGGAAACAGGTGTTCCGAATGCCACCATATCGCAGAGTAGATATTGGATTTGCATATCAGATCATCAAAGAAAATCATCATATTCCCAAACACAATCCTTTTCATCATTTGAAAGGCATGTTTTTGAGTTTAGAAGTATTTAACCTATTACAAATAGATAATACGGTTTCATATACTTGGATTACCGACGTAACCAACCGTCAATATGCCGTTCCCAATTATTTAACGAAGCGGCAGTTGAATATAAAATTGCAAGTGAAATTTTAGATTGGTTTAATTTAACAAGACTTTGAAGGTTTTTAAAACCTTCAAGGTCTATACTTATTTATAAAGCTTTGGAGCTTTTCTACCTATGTTAGCGTTATCATCAACGGGTATTAAAAACATACTTCTTGAAGGAAATATATCCAACAAGGGCTAATTAAACCCTAAGAGATTAAACTTTCGTAATATCTTTTTGTTTCCCTTAATATAACTTACTTTTACAAGGCAAATAAAATAATCATGACAGTTCAATCTCTTTTAAAACGAGCACTAAACTTAGAGTTTTTAACGATAGAAGAAGGCGTTTTTTTATACGAAAATGCACCAACAACCGAGTTGATGTTTGTAGCAAACGACATACGAAACATCAAAAAACATAACTCCAATATTGTAACTTGGCAAATAGATCGTAATGTTAATACAACCAATGTGTGTATTGCCAATTGTAAGTTTTGTAATTTTTACCGTATACCAGGGCATTCAGAGGCATACATCACCGACATCGCAACCTATAAAAAGAAAATAGAAGAAACTATTAAGTACGGAGGCGACCAATTATTACTACAAGGTGGGCACCATCCCGATTTAGGATTAAGCTTTTATGTGAACTTATTTAAAGAATTAAAATCCTTATATCCTTCCATTAAGTTACATTCTTTAGGGCCACCAGAAATTGCACATATAACTAAACTAGAAAAATCAACACATACAGAGGTCTTGAAAGCCCTATTAGATGCTGGTTTAGACAGTTTACCTGGAGCAGGTGCCGAAATATTAAATGACAGAGTTCGTCGTTTAATATCTAAAGGTAAATGTACTGGTCGCGAATGGTTAGATGTGATGCGCGCTTGCCATCAATTAAACATTACCACATCAGCAACGATGATGTTCGGGCATATAGAAACCATTTACGAACGCTTCGAACATTTAGTATGGATACGAGAAGTACAATCAGAAAAACCAGCTGATGCCAAAGGCTTCTTAGCCTTTATTCCATGGCCTTTTCAAGATGATGGTACTTTATTAAAACGCGTAAAAGGCATTACTAATAATGTAGGATCCGACGAATATATTCGTATGTTAGCCCTAAGCAGAATCATGTTGCCGAACATCGAAAACATACAAGCCTCCTGGTTAACTGTTGGTAAAGAAACAGCCGAAATATGCTTACACGCAGGTGCTAATGATTTTGGTAGTATTATGATTGAAGAAAATGTAGTGAGTGTAGCAGGAGCTCCACATCGTTTTACATACAAAACTATTCAAGATGCCATTAAAGAAGCAGGTTTCACGCCACAATTACGAAATCAACAATATGGTTTCAGAGAGATTCCAAAAGAAATAGTAGAACAAGTAGTAAATTACTAATCAATTACAGTTATCAATGAAATAACCACTAACAACGGATTTGTTGCAATCAATTGCGAAGCACTCAACGAAACCAAAATAAAAATTAAGTTTATACTAAAAATTTAGTGAATTAAATTGCTAAAATTAGATACTCATTTTAAGCGTTTCTAAAGGGCGAAATAAATTATATATAAGAAAATGCTGAATAGAACAAGAGCGTGGGCTGTCAAAAATGCGAGCAGAGTGGCGGTGAAACGAGAATTCAAGGATTTAGCGGAGCGTAAAATCCGTAGAATTCCGTGAGGAGCGTAGAGCATATTTTTGACTTGATTTTTTGTTTCTTTTTGATTTAAGCAAAAAGAAAATAGATAAATATTCAGTTGTCTTTATTCAACAAAAAGTCCCAAAAAGACATGCTTTTCGGGACTTTAAATTATAACTAGTACATGCAATAAAACATAGTGTCGGATAAGAAAAATTCAAGTTCGAGGCTTGCGATACCG
>JAYVDU010000201.1:0-15926 GCA_043749245.1 Bacteroidota bacterium
TGCGCCTGTTTCGGCAATGATTCTTTTTTTACCTAAACGGTTTGCTAATAAAATTTGTCCGATTGCATTATTTATTTTATGAGCACCAGTATGATTTAAGTCTTCGCGTTTTAAATAGATGTTAGTTGAAAATTGTTGCGATAATTTTTTTGCCAAATAAAGAGGGGTCGGTCGTCCTACATAATTTTTAAGCAAGTCGTCAAATTCAATTTTAAACGACTCGCTGTGCATAATGGTTAGGTACTTGTTTTTTAATTCCTCTATATTATTAAATAATATTTCCGGAATATAGGCTCCTCCAAACTGGCCGTAGTAGCCTAGTTCATTGACATTATAGCTGTTTTTAGTTGTTATCATCGGTGTATATAGTTTGAATAAATTGTTTTATTTTTTTGACGTCTTTTAAAGCTGGTGATATTTCAAATTTTGAATTAATATCGATAGCGTGTAATTGCGGATGATTGAATTGCTGTAATTGTTTGATAGAGGAATCGTCGATACCACCACTCAAAAAAAAAGGTTTATTATATGTATATTGATTTAGCAACTCCCAATTAAATTGCTGCCCGCTTCCACCGTATGTTTTAGTATCTGTATCAAATAAAAAGAAATTAACGTGAGTTAAATATTTTTCTAAGGTTGTAAAATCAAAGTGATCATGTATTCTACATGCTTTAATAATTGTTACATAGGGTTTTAATTCTTCACACAATTTTTCGGATTCATCACCATGTAATTGCGCTACATCTAAATTATAATGCGCAACTGTGTTTAGTATATTATCCGCAGTTTCATTAACAAATACACCTACTTTCTGAATATGTTTTGGAATTTGTCTAACAAAGTCAAAGCTAATAGAATCATCTATATACCTAGACGATTTTTTATAAAAAATAAATCCCAAATAATCAATTTTAGCATTCATTAATTCTTCAATATTGCTTTGGTGTTTTAAACCACATACTTTTAGTTTCATGATATTTAAGCTAAGCTTTAGTGTGAGATTTTAACTCTTGGTATTTTAATTCTTTGATAAATTCTTTGCATGCTAAATCAGGTTGCGGATGTTTCATAAATTGACTGCCAATGAGGAAGCCATTATAACCGTGGGACTTTAATTTTAAAATGGTGTCGATACTTTCAATACCACTTTCCGAAACTTTAACGACTCCTTTTGGTAATAAATTACTCATCATGATGGATTGTTCAATGTCAATTTTCATCGTATGCAGGTTACGATTATTAACTCCTATCACATTTATTCTGTTATCTATTTTATCCAACTCGTCTTTGTCGTGAAGCTCTAAAAGCACCTCCAGTCCTAGTGATTGAGCCATGCCTGTAAATTGGCTAATTTGTTCCTTACTTAAAATGGCAGCAATTAATAAAATGGCATCGGCTCCTATGGATTTTGATTCGATGATTTGATATTCATCAATGATAAAATCTTTTCTTAAAATCGGACAAAAATTAAATTTACGCGCCGTTGCTAAATCATCCGATGAACCGCCAAAAAATAATTTATCAGTCAATACAGATAGTGCGCTGGCACCTGCTTGCATATAACCGATAGATATCTTTTCTACATTTGCATATTTATTGATGATGCCTATGGAGGGCGATTGTTTTTTTATCTCAGCAATGATACCACACTTATCCTCTCTTGATATATATTTCGAAAGGGATACAGGTTGTGTGTTAAAATAGATTGAACGTTCTAACAATTGTTTAGGATATAATTCCTGGCGCTCTTTTACTTCTTTTATTTTGTGTTCTACGATTGTGTTTAAGGTATTCATCTTAGTTTGTAATTAGGTTTTTAAATAATATATATGTTTTTTTAGATTCAATGGTTTCTTTGCAAATGCCTATACAGTCGGTAATACTAACAGTAGGATTATAAGAATGCATAGCTAATGCACTATTAACGATTACTACGTTCTTTTGTTCATCGGTAGATTCATTTTTTAGTACATTTAAAAAAATGTCGGCAGCATCTTTGATGGTTTCTCCGCCTGAGATACTTTCTTGACTTTGAAGATTAAACCCCAAATCGATCGGTTCTATTGTCTTTTCGGATGTAGATGAAATTAATTTAAATGAATTAGTTAAACTCACTTCATCATAACCGTCCAAAGAATGAACTAGGGTATAAGAAGTATTACTTTGTTGTAAAATATAATGATACAGCCTGGCTATATCTAATCCATATACTCCAATATAACGATACTTAACTTGAGCAGGATTTACTAATGGTCCCAACATATTAAATAACGTCCTTACGCCTAATTCTTTGCGCTGTGTTGCTACCGCTTTTAATGCAGGATGAAATAAGGGAGCATGCATAAAACAAATATTATGTTTGTCTATTTCTTTATTTAAATCATCCGAATTATTTTTAAACTGATAGCCTAAATAATTTAAAATATCTGAAGAGCCTGAAACAGATGAGGAACCATAATTACCATGCTTAGCTACTGTTATGCCAGAAGCTGCTAATACCAGGGCGGATAATGTTGAAATATTAAACGTATTTTTTTGATCGCCGCCAGTGCCACACACATCAATCGCATCACGATCTATATTAACTGGCACACATACATCTAATAATGATTTTTTGAAACCATTTAATTCGTTCAAGGTAATAGGCCGTGCTATATAAAATGTCATAATCGCACTTATTTGAGAAGGGTTCAGATTGCCTTGGTATATGTTTTGAAACAATTGATAAGCCTCTGTTTCGGATAAGTTATGTCCGTGACATAATAGTTCAAATGTTGTTTTCATTTCTTTTTTAATTTAAAAAAATCGGTAAATGGATATAAACGTGTCATGAAAATATATTAGTCGTTGAGCCAGTTTTTAATCATTGTTTCTCCATGCTCGGAAAGAATAGATTCGGGATGAAATTGCACACCACGCACATCATGCGTGTTGTGTTTGAGTGCCATGATATTTCCCTGTTCATCTATTGAAGTAATGTGTAATTCTTCAGGAAGTGTTTTTGGATTAACTACCCATGAATGGTATCTGCCAACGGTAAATGTTTTAGGGCAATTATTAAATATAAGATCTTCAGAAATAACATGAATGGGCGTTGCTAAACCATGGAATACTGTGGTCAAATTTTCGAGAGTGCCTTCATAAGCTTCGGCAATAGCTTGCAATCCTAAGCATACTCCCAGTATGCTTTTTGATGCGCCATATTGTTTAATCAATTCAGGCATAATACCAGCATCTTTAGGCAAACCAGGGCCTGGTGATAACAAAATTTTATCATACTGATTAATCTTTTCGATTGAAATTTTATCATTTCTAATGACGTCAAACGATAAGTCACTTACCTTTTCAATAAGATGAACTAAATTGTAAGTAAAACTGTCGTAATTATCTAATACTAGTAACTTTTTCATGTTTTTCTGTTTTAAGGTGATTAAATTTTTCGGCTTGTAAAATAGCTTTTTGCAAAGCAGATACCTTATGATTAATTTCTTGTAATTCTTTTTCTTCATCAGACGAAATAACGATCCCTGCTCCTGCCTGATAGTAAAGCGTGTTATCTTTACTTAAAAAAGTACGTATCATAATGGCATGGTTTAATTGATTATCATGACTAATAAATCCTATACAACCCCCATAAAATTCGCGAGATTCAGGCTCATATAAATCGATTAATTCTAAAGCTTTGTATTTAGGTGCACCTGATAGTGTTCCTGCTGGAAATGTACCTAAGAGTAATTCAAATGGATGAAAGTGTTGTTTCACTTTACCGATTACCTTACTCACTAAATGAATAACGTGAGAGTAAAATTGAGTTTGCTTTGAAAATTTAACTTCTACTTCTGCGCAATATTTACTTAAATCATTTCGAGCTAAATCTACCAACATATTATGTTCCGCATTTTCTTTAGGATCGTTTAACAACTCTTTCGCTTTTTCTAAATCTAATGTGTCATTACCGGTTCGCTTGTATGTCCCAGCAATAGGATGAATTTCGGCTTGTTGGTTACTAATAACTAATTGTGCCTCTGGAGATGAACCAAATAATTTAAAATTACCTAAATCAAAATAAAATAAATAAGGAGAAGGATTAATGTTTTTTAAGGCCCGATACACATTAAAATCATCACCCGCAAAAGATTGCGAAAACCGTCGAGATAATACTAATTGGAATACGTCGCCTTTTTGGCAGTGTTCTTTAGCTTTAACCACCATTTTTTTATAATCTTCGTCGGTGAGTTTACTAGAGGTGGGGCTAGTTGTATTAAAATTAAATTCTCTATAGGATAAGCACAGAATTTGTTCTTCGATAATCGTTAATTGCTGTATAGAGGATTCCTTGCTAAAATGATGACTAATAATATATAGGTTATTAGTTGTGTGGTGAAATACCAATATAATTCCATACACACTATATAAGAGCTCGGGTATATCTAATTGCTTATGGTCTTTATTAAGCTTTATATCTTCTGCATAATTTATGCTATCATAGCCCATATAGCCATATATACCTGCATAACAAAAAGGAAAGGATTGTGTTTCAAATTCAAATTGTTCTTTGAAGGCAATTAATTTTTCAAGAGTAGTTTCAGTGCTAAAATCAATAATTTCTTCGTGTATAATACCATCTATTTTAGTTTTAAACTTTTGCTGATGTAAGGATACGGATGCTAACGGGTTTAAACAGATATAAGAATAATGCCCGTCCTTACTATTATAATCTGAGCTTTCTAATAATAATGGATTTTGATATAGGTCTCTTAACCCAAGGTATAATGCTACAGGAGTTTTGGTGTCGGCCAGTAGTTGAGTGGTATGCGTATGTAATTTCATGTTGTTTATTTTTAAATAGTTTTTATAAAAAAAAGCCCGCTGTTATATGAACAGCGGGCTTTATAAGGCCTTTATAAGAATATAAATCTTAGCTACTCACAACATTTGTTGTAAGCCACCACCATGATTTATTTGAAATTAAATTTTTCATTATACACAAATGTATATGTATTTTTTTTATTTCCAAATAAAACAATGATATTTTTTTAAGAGATTGTTAAATCAGTTTGATTCTTGCTGATCTTTAAAGAAATTGTAAACAAGGCTAGCTTTGGAATTTCCAATAATAGCATTGAGTTCGGCAAGGGTTGCTTCCTTAATATGTTTTACTGATTTAAATTCAGTTAATAATTTTTGAGCTGTTTTATCACTGATACCTTTGATTTCGGATAATTCTGTTTTAAATGTTTCTCTACTGCGTTTATTACGGTGATGTGTAATGCCAAATCGATGGGCTTCGTCACGGATGTGTTGAATAATTTTTAATGTTTCAGAGCGTTTATCTAAATACATAGGTATTGAATCTCCCGGGAAATAAATTTCTTCTAAGCGCTTGGCAATACCAATAACTGTAACCTTTCCCATCAGATTTAATTTTCGCAAGCTCATGATGGCCGCTCCTAATTGTCCTTTGCCACCATCAATCACAATTAATTGAGGAAGTGGTAATCCTTCTTCAATAACACGAGAATAACGCCTGAAAATCACTTCTTCCATAGTCGCAAAATCATCAGGACCAACAACTGTTTTTACATTATAATGGCGATATTCTTTTTTTGCAGGCTTTCCATCAATAAACACTGGCATTGCGCTTACGGCATAATCTCCCTGAATGTTAGAGTTGTCAAATCCTTCAATACGTCGAGGTTCTTCCTTCATACGTAAGTCTTTCATCATTTGTTGCATAATGCGATCCGTGTGTCTTTCGGGGTCAATGATGGCTAATTGTTTTTCACGTTCGCGCTTGTATGCTTCCACATTTTTAAAACATAAGTCTAATAAATGTTTTTTGTCGCCAATTTTAGGAACAATATATTTGGCATTTTCGAATTGTAATTCAGGTTCAAATGGTACAAATATTTCTTTACTTAAAGAGTTGTATCGTAACCTAATTTCGTTGATAGCAAAAACAAGCATCTCTTCATCGGTTTCATCTAATTTCTTTTTAAACTCCAGTGTTTGTGCTTGAATAATGGTACCATTCATTACTTTGAAGTAATTAACGTAAGCTGTTTTTTCATCACTAATAATAGCAAATACATCGGTATCAGTAATAGATGGGTGAACAATTACGGACTTGCTTTGGTATTTTTCTAAGAGTTCAATTTTCTTTTTAAGTGTTGCTGCATCTTCAAACTCCAGCTTTTCGGCATGTTCGAGCATTAACCGTTTTAAATCTCTAATAGCAAAACTAATATCGCCTTTTATTATTTTACGAATATGAAGTATACTTTCGTTATAGTCTTGTAGTGTTTGTTTGCCCACGCAGGGCGCTTTGCAATTACCGATACTATATTCCAAGCAAGCTTTAAATTTATGTTTGTCAATATTATCCTGACTCAAATCAAACGAGCAAGTGCGAAGTGGATATAGTTGTTTTATCAGATCCAATAAAATAAACATGGTGGTAGAAGAAGGGAAAGGGCCAAAGTATTCCGCACCATCCTTCTTGAGTTGCCTTGTGCTAAACACTCTAGGGAAACGTTCGTTTTTTATTAATATCCACGGATAGGTTTTATCATCCCGCAACATGATATTGTATTTGGGCGTGAGGCTTTTAATTAAATTGTTTTCTAAAATTAAAGCATCCATTTCGGTATCAACCTTAATGGTTTTGATGTCAATAATTTTTTTAACCATTAGCCTTAAACGGAACGTATCATGCTCTTTGGAGAAATAGGAAGTAACTCTTTTTTTTAAATTCTTTGCTTTACCTACGTACAAAAGATTGTTAGCGTCATCGTAATAACGATATACACCCGGACTTTCGGGCAAGGTTTTTAAAATACTTTGGATATGTTCAGAAAATGTTTCTATCACATTGCTAAGTTAAATTTTAATCAGTTAATTTTTTAGTTAATTTGCAATATCTTTAAAAATAAAATCATATTTATTGCAGCTCTCGATTGGGGCTTAGGTCACGCGACCCGTTGCGTGCCTCTTATTAAGCAATTAATGCTTGATAATGAAGTGATATTGGGCGTTACGCCCCTTACTTCAATCATACTAGACGAAGAATTCCCCACGTTAAAAAAAGTATCGATTGAGCCGTATGATATTAAGTATTCGAATTGGCTACCGCTTTCGTTTAAATTATTAATGGATTCGTTTCGGATCAATCGGGTTATTAAGAAAGAAAAAAAACAGTTAGAAGTTATTGTTAAAGAACATCAAATTACTGTAGTGATTAGTGATAACCGTTTTGGATTGTATCACTCAAATATAGAATGTATTTATATTACCCATCAACTTACTATACAGGCAGGATGGCTGTCTAGCATGGCTGATAAAATTCATCATCATTATATTAAAAAATTTAATCAAGTTTGGGTTCCTGATTTTGAAGAACCTACTAAGAGCTTAGCTGGCCTTTTATCCAGAAATCATGCATTAAAAAACGTAACCTATATTGGCCCATTAAGCAGATTAGCGCCTTTACATAATATTGTTGAGGATTTAGACTATTTGTTTTTGTTATCTGGTCCAGAACCACAGCGGACGATACTTGAAATTGCAATTTTTGAAATGGCAAACAAATTAAATAAATCGATTTGTATAGTGAGAGGTTCAAATACACCATTGTCAGTTAAAAGCAATCAAACAATTAGTGTTATAAATTATGCTACTTCCAATCAACTAATTAATATTATACAACGCGCTAAAACCATTGTTTGCAGAAGCGGATATAGTACCTTGATGGATTTAAATGCATTACATAAAAAGACCATCGTTTTAATACCTACGCCAGGACAGCAGGAACAAGAATATTTAGCAAATTACTGGAAGGAAACATATCATACTAAAGTTTTTTTACAAAAGGATTTAAAAGATTTATTGATTGCAGATTGTTGATTTATATAATTTCAATCATCAATCATTAACAAACGCTCATTCAACATTCAACAAATTCACAATTACAATTTAATAACTATCTTACAAAGAGGTAAGCGGCTATTTTTTAACACGTAAATTTATATGTGCAACTACTCAAAAAATTAAGCTTTTATCTCTTTATAGTGGCTTCTATTGGATTAGCTATTTGGGGCTATATTCGTTTAAAAGAAAATAAAGAACCCAAAGCATCTGTCATAGAGCATATCCCAAATTCGGCTAGTGTGGTTATCGAAACCAAAAACATGTCTGAATTAATAAGTCAACTGACTCGTCAAAATTTAATTTGGAATTCCTTATTAAACAACACAAATATTGACAATGCTCAGTATTGCATACAATATTTGGATTCAATTAGTAAAACAAATGCAGATGTAACGGATTTGATAACTAATAATTCTGTGTATTTGTGTCTTTTTAAAGAAGTAAAAGCAACACATTGCCTGATGTTATTTAAACTAAAAGAAAAAAATAACGAAACTATTTTAACTGATTTTTTAGTAAAACAATTTAAGAAGAATACATCGTCATCATCTGTTGACAGTTATGAAATTAGGATACGGAGTCAAAAATGGTTTATTGCTTATAAGGATGGTATCATCTATGTGTCTTCTGATGAAGCTGTTTTAAAACGTTCTATGGAACTTTCCATTAATGAGTCGATGGCTTCTAACAATAATTATTTAGGATTGCTGAAAGAGAGCGGTTCACAAATAAATCAATTGTATTTGAACCAGGAAAATTTAAAATTTTTAAATCATTCTTTATTTGCTAAACAGTCCTTATACAATGCAGCGGTAACGTTAAATGAAATTACCTTAAATGGATATGTTATTCCTGACACTGTCATGTATACACTAAAACATCAGGAACCATCACTAATTGTTATATATCAGTATTTGCCATCTCATCCATCCTCAATAATTGGACTTTCAATCAGTGACGCAAAATTATATGTGAAGGATTTTGAAAAAATAAACACAGTTTCTGAAAATGAAAAACGAGCAAATGCATGGAAGAAGCTTAACGATAATGCTTTATACGACATTAAAAATGAATTTTTAGAAAATATCGATTTTCAAATCGTTGCTAATACTTATGCTATCGAAAAAAGCAGTCACACGATTACTGCCATTAAAATGAAAGATATTAATAAGGTTAAGAGTTTGTTGATGTTAGTGAATGATAGTGTTACGAAGCAAAACGATTTAACGATGTATCATTTACAAAAAGAGTATCAAAAATTATTCACGCTAATTAATCCATCTCATACCTTTCAATATGCTTGTATAAATAATGATTTAGTGTTATGCTTTTCCGATCAAATCGCTTTACAAAATTATCTCCAAAGCATTGCAAATAGTAGCATTATCAATAAGGATGCGGAATTTATGGAATATGCAAACGACAATTTAGTTCAACCTTGCAACCTAGTGTGTTATAATAATACAGCCTTATTAATTTCGGAAAAAGACGCTTATATTTTACCGTCAAATGAATTGGTTAATTCCGAAAACGCTATTTCGCACATTTCGGTGACTGGAAAAAATTATAAAAATTTGTTGCAGGTTCGAGTAAATTTTTCTCACGCCCAACAAAAATCAGCTGATGCAAATACGCAGTCATCACTTTGGTCTTTCATTGCTGATTCTTCGGTAATAAGCAATGTGCATGTGTTTACTAATCATTTAACGCAAGAAAACGAATTATGTTTTCAAGATAATGCCAAACAACTATATTTAATAAGCTCTATGGGTAATTTAATTTGGAAAAAGAAATTGAATGAAATCATTAAATCTGATATTTATACGGTTGATATTTTTAAAAACGGGAAATTACAACTGTTGTTTAACACGGAAAACTATTTACATTTATTAGATCGTAACGGAAATTACGTACAAGGCTATCCTTTGAAATTACCAGCAAAAGTAACGTCTAACATTACCTTATTAGACTATGAAAAAAATAAAGACTATCGTATTCTTTTAGCGTGCGCAAATAAATACATTTATAATTTTTCATTATATGGCATCAAAACAGAAGGTTTTTCTCCTCTTAAAACAGATGATATTGTTGAGCTGCATGTACATTACATCAACGTTGGGCAAAGCGATTATTTAATGACTATTGATGTAATGGGAAAAATATATGCGTTCAGTCGCAAAGGAGAAGGGCGAATAGATTTTAAAAATAAAATAATTACTAACTTGTCAAATTTTGATGTGTTAAGTGGGAATACGTTAGATAATACTAAAATAATTTATATAGATGATAAAAATAATTTGTTAAATAAAATTTCTTTAACAGATAAAAAAGAAGCCCTCAAATTAGGAGATGAATTATCTGGATTTAAAACACATTACGACTTGATTAATGATGACGCGCAAATGGATGTATTTGCCTTTGGCGATGAGGCTATATATGGATATGATTTATTCTCAAGTAAAATAATAGAGTATTTTTCTACTGCTTCTGTTTATGAAAATGTACAAGCTATATCTACAAGTTCACATAATTATGTGTTAGCCTTTGATAAAACCAACCAAAAAATTGACATTATCAATAAAGAAGGTAAATTAATTTCTTCAATATCTAATGCTTGCAAACAGCCATTGGTAAGCAATCTATACAAGAATGGAAAAACATACTTGATAATTACAAACCGTCATCAAGTTTTTTGTCAGGAGTTAGATTAATTTTTTAGTTTTTAATTTGCCTTTATCCATTCTTCACGTAATAATGAATAGACGTACAAATCTGTAAATTGATTATTTAAAAATTCGGCTTGTCGTTGAATTCCTTCTTGTTTAAAAAATAGTTTTTCGGGAATGGCTTTACTTTTAATGTTCTGTGTAGCGCATTTTATTTCAATACGATTAAGATTTAATTCAGTGAATCCAAATTTTATGAGTGCTTTGCAAGAATCAGTAATAATGCCTTGTCCTTGAAAACCATGACTAATCCAGTAACCTATCGCTCCTGTTTTATTTGTAGCCTCTATAAAATGAAGGCCAACACGTCCAACGATGGTTCCATTAAATTTAATCACAAAACCATAATCGGTTTGTTGTTCTGTTTTTTGAATAGACGCTATAATGTAATTTTTAGAATCTTCTAAGGTTTGTATTTTATCAACCCAAGTCAACCATTGCTTTAGATAAGCTCTATTGCTATTAATAAGCATATAGTTCTCTTCTGCATGGCTAAGATGATTTGATTCTAATAATAATGAATTATTAATTTGTATCGTCATGGAATCATAATTAAAACCCCATTACTTTTCTTACGACTTTGATTTTTTCTTGAGCCATTTTACGAGCTTTAGCTTCTCCAATTTGTAATTGCTTTTCTAAAGCATCAGGATTACTCATTAAGTCGGTATAACGTTTACGAGGTTTTTCAAATTGCGATAAGATTAATTCGTATAAGGCTGTTTTAGCGTGACCATAGCCATAACCTCCTTTGGCGTAATTGGCGAGCATTTCCAACTGTTGATCAGATGTTGCTAATAAGCTAAATAGTTTAAATACATTACAGGTATCCGGATTTTTTGGTTCTTCAATAGGCGTGCTATCTGTTTGAATACCCATCACTACTTTTTTCAATTCTTTTTCAGGTAAAAAAATATTGATATAATTGCCGCAAGACTTGCTCATTTTTTGCCCATCCGTACCTGGAACAATCATTACGCGTTCGTCAATTTTAGCTTCTGGTATAACAAACAACTCTTGCTGATAGCGATTATTAGCAGCTTTCGCAATATCTCTTGTAATTTCTACATGTTGAATTTGATCTTTTCCAACCGGTACAAAATTAGCGTCGTATAAAATAATATCTGCCGCCATTAAAATAGGGTAGGTAAATAACCCTGAATTCACATCGTTCAATCGATCAGCTTTGTCTTTAAATGAATGAGAGTTTGCCAACATTGGAAAAGGCGTAAAACAATTCAAATACCACGTCAGTTCGCACACCTCGGGTATTCTGCTTTGACGATAGAATATATTTTTATCTGTATCAAAATCAAACGCTAACCACGTTGCCGCAACTGAGTTTACGCTATCAATGCGCATGGCTGCATCTTTTTGAGAAATGAGAGAATGTAAATCGGCTATAAAAAAAAGAGATTCGTTCTCTGGTTGTTTACTAAGTTCAATTGCTGGTAATACCGCCCCTAAAATATTTCCTAAATGAGGGATGTTATTACTTGTTATTCCGGTAAGTATGCGTGACATTTTTTTATTTTTTTATAACGATGCTGAAATTGTAAGCGTATTTTTTACCTTGTCGATTGTTGAATCTTTCATTCTTCATTCAACATAATCGAAAATTATATCCCTTTAATAATGCCGTCTTTAGAAGCTTTAATGAAATCAACAATCTGAGTTTTTACATTTGAATTGGTGATTTCTAGTTCTACTAATTCTAAGGCTTTGGTAACATTATGTCCACGTACAAATACTAAACGGTAAATATCTTCAATGGCATTGATGGTTTCTTTATCAAATCCTCTTCGTGCTAAACCAACCGTGTTTACGCCAACATATTGCAATGGCTCACGTGCTACTCGAATATATGGAGGAATGTTTTTGCGTACTTGAGAACAACCTGCAATAAAGCAATGTGCGCCAATAGTTATGAATTGTTGTATCGCTCCGTATCCTTCAACAATCACATAATCTTCTATAGTCACATGTCCGGCCAAGCCTACATAGTTTGCTAAAATCACATTGTTACCAATAATACAATCGTGTGCTACATGAGAATAAGCCATTAATAAACAGTTGTTCCCAACAGCAGTGGTCATCCTATCCGCTGTGCCCTTATGTATGGTGGCGTATTCGCGAATGATGGTATTATTACCAATGACTGTGTTTGATTTTTCACCTTTGTATTTTAAATCCTGAGAAACAATTCCAATAATAGCTCCCGGAAATATTTGACAGTCGCTACCTATAATGGTATCAGGGTATATAACAGCATTGGGATGGATGAAGGTATTTTCGCCAATTTCCACATGTTCGTAAACGGTAGCAAAGGCTTCTATAGTAACGTTTTTGCCAATTTTGGCTTTTGGGCTAACGTTTGCAAGTGGTGAAATCATATTTTTAGTTATGATAGATTTAATAAATGATTGATGATTATTATCAATCAAATATAAATAAATATTTTGAGTTTACTTTGGGCTTTTATTATGCTCTTTTGGGATATAATCCCAGTTTATAATTCTCAGTGTCAATTAATCGTAATGATATTTGCAACTATAAATCAGTAAATTTTTTTCATGAATTTGATAAACCAACCGGTGTTCTCTGTCAATTCTTCTCGACCAAAACCCTGCTAAGTCATATTTTAAAGGCTCCGGCTTGCCGATTCCATCAAAAGGATTTGTTTTAATAGCTTTAATTAACTCGTTTATTTTTTTGACCATTTTTTTATCTTCCAATTGCCAACTGATATAATCTTCCCAAGCAATTTCAGAAAAAATAATGCGCATCTTAACTTATTTTAAATCAGTTAGTTTTATACTGACACTCTTGCCGGCTTTCATTTGCTTAATAGATTTATGTAGTCTATCAGCGTTTTTTTGAGAACTCAATAAATGTAATGTTTCCATGATTGAATTATACTCAGCTAAAGAAATAATGACTGACCCTTTGCCATTAGCGCGTTTAACGATAAGGGTTTCGTTATTATCCTCAACGTTATCCAAATAGTTCTTTAAATCTGTACGTAATTCGGAATAATTAGCAGCTATCATAATTATAAGTATTTAATTAAGTACAAATATACGTACTTATTATTTAAGGGCAGTTCTATTAAATAGAATTTTTTAGGCGAACATCACGCAACCATGCGGGATTAGAAGCGCAGTTTACTTGGGTAAATGAGCATTTTAAAAATGAAGTTCAACGCCATCCGAACGAAGTGAACACATGGATACCTGAATTTTAAAACAAAAAAAGTCAGACATAAAAGGGCATTTAATAGAGGTGACTAAGCCACAACAGCTTCACTAACCTTAGCCTCATTACCTTTTACTTTCACAATCTGCGCCATCATTTCAGCTTCCATCACAGGTTTGTTATTTACATAAGCAATGCCTCGCATGTGGCAAATACCACGACGAATAGGAGTTACTAAATTTAAACTGAACACGACAGTGTCACCTGGAATTACTTGTTGACGAAATTTAACACCGTCAATTTTAATGAAATACGTTAAATAATTTTCAGGATCAGGAACGGTTTTTAATACCAAGATGCCACCACATTGTGCCATGGCTTCAATTAGCAAAACGCCTGGCATGACAGGGTTTTCAGGAAAGTGTCCTTTAAAAAATTCTTCGTTTAAAGTGACGTTCTTCACACCAATTACATGATTAGCCGAGTACTCCATTATTTTATCAACCAACAACATAGGTTGACGGTGAGGCATTATTTTCATAATGTCCATGATGTTTAAAACAGGAGGCTTGTTTAAATCAATTTTCGGATAATCTTTTTCAGCTTTCTGAATTTTAGCTAAGGCTTTTAATTTCTTAGCAAAATCAACATTACCAGCATGTCCCGGGCGAGCCGCTAATACATGTATTTTTAAAGGCTTTCCAACTAAAGCTAAATCTCCAACGATATCTAACAATTTATGGCGAGCAGGTTCGTTAAAGAAACGAAGGGCAGTATTGTTTAATACACCTCGTCCTTTAACTTCTACATCAGGCTTATTAAATACTTTACGTAGATGATCTAATTTTTCTTTAGGCAATTCGCTATCCACTAATACGATGGCATTGTCCATATCACCGCCTTTAATAAGGTTATGCGCAAGTAATGCTTCCAGTTCGCGCAAAAACACAAAGGTTCTGCAAGGTGAAATTTCTTTTTTAAATTCGCTGATATTATACATCGAAGCATGCTGTGTACCTAACACTTCGCTGCCGTAATCAACCATTACCGTGATTCTAAATTCATCCTGAGGTACAGCTAACATTTCTACTTTTTTGATAGGATCTTCAAACGTTAGGTTTTCGGTTAATTCAAAATAGTCACGCTCTGCTTCTTGTTCTGCAATTCCGGCCGTTTCTAATATCTCAATAAAATTATAAGCACTACCGTCCATAATCGGCATTTCCGGACCAGTAACTTGTATTAAACAATTGTCGATACCCATGCCTATTAAAGCTGCTAATACATGCTCTGTTGTATGAACACGCGCTCCATTTTTTTCTAAAGTCGTGCCGCGAGACGTATCCACAACTAAATCGCAATCTGCGTCAATAATTGGATGCCCTTCTAAATCCATACGTTGAAATTTCAACCAATGATTTTCTGGTGCCGGATTAAAAGTTAATGTTACAGGAGCTCCTGTGTGTAAGCCTTTTCCTGTAATAGAAACAGCTTTTTGTATCGTTCTTTGTTTATCACTCATCTTTAATTAGTTCTTAGTTTTTAATATTTAGTTTTTAATAATTGGTTATCATCCAATTGACATATCATCAAATTATTTTAATTTTTTTTCTATATCTCTTATTCGATCATTTAATTTTGGTAAACTTCTAAAAAGCACATAGCTTCTTCTGAAATCGCCTAATGGAAAGGAAGGAGAGCCTTGTACAATTTCATTTTCTTTTTCAATGGACGATCCAACTCCTGCTTGGCCGGCAATTTTTACACCATCAGCAATTTTGATATGACCTACAATTCCCACCTGAGCAGCAATCATCACATTTTTTCCAACTTTAGTAGAACCCGCAACGCCTGATAGGCCTGCGATAACCGTGTTTTCGCCAACTTCAACATTATGTGCAATTTGCACCAGGTTGTCTAACTTAACACCCTTACGTAAAATAGTTGACCCTAGTGTTGCCCTGTCAATAGAGCAATTAGAGCCAATTTCAATATTATCTTCAATAACAACATTTCCTATTTGTGGTACTTTAGCAAATTCTTTTCCATCTTGTGGCGCAAAACCAAAGCCATCAC
>JAYVDU010000202.1:0-5312 GCA_043749245.1 Bacteroidota bacterium
TTTGGCTCAAGCCGTTTGGGTTTGTACAGAGCAGATACTTTAGTGAATAAAGGTCTGACTGTAATTTCAAAACTATACGAAGGTAAGCGCAATTACGAACTGACAAACCATCTCGGAAACGTGATGGCGGTAATTAATGACCGCAAAGCAGATACGACAATTGGTGTGAATAAGGGTTATAACGCGGTGGTAATAAGCGCGACGGATTATTTTCCGTTTGGTATGGCGATAGATTCGAGAAGTTATACGTCAGCGTTGTATCGGTATGGTTTTAATGGCAAGGAGAATGATAAAGAAACGGGGGAACAGGATTATGGTATGCGGATTTACGACCAGAAGGGATGTAGATTCTTAAGTTTGGATCCAATTGGACGGAAGTTTCCTGAATTGTCGCCATATCAATTTGCTTCTAATTCCCCAATCCAATCCATAGATTTAGATGGATTAGAGGGAGTTCGGGAAATAGATATTTTAACGGGCAACAATACCATGATGATTGATTTATATTTTGTCCCTAAAAACTTGCCCATCAAAACCTATGATCAACGCTTTACTCTTGAGCAAGCTATGGAGGTTAAAGAGGGGATAATGAAAGAATTTAACAAACAAGACTTCTTTGACGAAAAGGGGAATAAAGTAGATCTTGAAATAAATATAATTCCAATAAGCGTTAAATCTAAAATCGAAGCTTTATCAAAAGTTTCTATCGCAAACGCCTCATATCCTGGGCACCTCCAAGATCCGAGAGCAATTTTATTAGAGAAGTTTGATGAGGTTACAAATTATGATAAAGATGGAAATGTAACGGGAATAACTATGGCTAATTCTACGACAGGAATACTTAGGGCAAATTCTAAATTTAACACCCATGCTAACACCCATGAGCTATTCCATGATTTTATACACAATCACCCAAATGCGTCTGAAGAAACAAAAAAATTAATTGACCCAAGTAATCAAGAACCTGGTCATTTAAAGTCGGGAGGTATTTTTGTATACAAAAATGTAGATAAAGGAATTAAAGAACAGGGTTTGAATCAAAAAACATATCCGATGCTCTAAAAACTATGCCTGTTGCTAAATTCTCTAAGACAAATAATAACAAATTAATAGATAAATTGAATGAAATTACAAAAACTAAAAACAATAAAAAAATATGAAAAAAAATTTATTGTTTTTAGCTATTGGCAGCTTTTTGCCACTTCTTTCTATTACAGCTCAAACCTGTAACCAGAAATGTGGTGAAATTATTTATGTTAAATTTTTTTTTGAGACTAAAGATAAATCATTATGGGGTTTAGATTATTATTATTTTAATGACACGCTTTATTCAGGAGAGATGGAAAAAAGTATTTTAAATTCTCATTGCCAACTGGATTCGTTATGTGTTTTTTCGGACGATTATTTTGTTATGAAAAAAACTTCAGATAGTGTTAGGGTCAAACAGCATTTTAAAACAAGATATAAAGAGATTAATGATTTTTTTTATTGGCAATGCTATAAAATAGAAGCAAAATTTACTTTTTCAAGTTGCCCAATTGAATTTCCAGATTTTTTAAAATTTAATTATAATCATGTTTATACCACTTTACTGCCTATTTCAATAAATCTAAAAAGTGTAAAACCTACCAAGCTGCCAAAAAGTCTTGTGAAGTTGTTTTATAAAAATATTGAAAATATAAGATACTTGGAAGAAAATGACTACTGGAAATTTGAAGAATATATTTCTAAGAATCGAAAGTGAGATGCTCTAAAATTTTTGAATGATATGCTCTAAAATTTTTGGACCAAAAGCAGTAAAAAGATAAGTTTTAAAAAGCAAAACGCGAAAAAATTTACTAACGTTTTGCAAAACGTTCATTGACATTGAGGGAAAAAACATAAAAAAGTGCAAGAGTAAAACGGCATTTGCACAATGCAACGTGCGTGGGTTTTAAAATTAAACCCACGCAGTGTTTGCGTTTATAAAAGCCCAAACAACTATATTTACGATAAGTCGGGTAACATGGTGGCGGATAATTCTCAGTCAATGTCTGTCAGTTGGTCGCCGTATGGGAAAATACTTCAAAACAACAAGGCTGGCGGTGCGAACCTAACCTTTGGGTATAACGCGATGCAGCAAAGGGTACTCAAAAGAGTGGTGCTTGCAGGTGATACAACACGCACCTACTACATCAGAGATGCGCAAGGCAACACGATGGGTGTGTATACGCGGCATAATGACAGTGTGAGTTGGCGAGAGCAGTATATTTTTGGCAGTAGCAGGCTTGGTTTATATAGAGCAGATACACTTGTGAACAAAGGTTTGCAAGTAATATCAAAACTATATGAAGGAAAGAGAAACTACGAACTGACAAACCACCTTGGTAACGTCATGGCAGTGATAAATGACCGCAAAGCAGATACGACAATTGGTGTGAACAAGGGTTATAACGCGGTGGTAATAAGTGCGACGGACTACTATCCCTTCGGAATGTCTATAGATTCGAGGAGTTATACTTCATCGCTGTATCGTTTCGGTTTTAATGGCAAGGAAAACGATAAAGAAACGGGAGAAATTGATTTTGGTGATAGGTTATACGATCCAAGAATTGGCGGACGTTTTTTATCAATAGATTTCTCAACAAAGAAATATCCTAGCAATTCTCCTTATTCTTCGTTTAACAATAATCCAATAATTTTTGTGGATCCAGATGGAAACGATAATGTGATTTATATCCTTACACTGCCTAATGTGCCAAAATTGCTGGTTGATAAAGCTATTGCAAATGCAAATGCATATCTCAGAATTATGGGTTTGAAAACAACTGTTGTTCGAGCAGAAGCTAATTTTTATATATCTAAAGTAGATGCTACTGATGGATTAGTACTAATAGGTAATCATAAAATAGACGTAGCAAAATTTGCGCAAAATAATAAATACCTTCAAGGCACAGTTGATCCAAATTTCTTAGATAAAAGTAAAGGTAAAGCTGGCACTATTGAGGATTGGACAAATTTTGATTCACAAATAAACCCTGAAGTAACTGCTCGGCCTAAAGAAGGTAAAATCGGAATAGGTGTTGTAGCCATTGATAAATTAGAAGAAACAAAAAAAGATTTTCAAGATCCTTTAAACATAACAAAGGGTTTTAAATCTTCTTTAAAAAATGTTGAACAATTATTAGGTTTAATTATTGTTCATGCTGCTGGACATGAAGCTGGACAATTGCACGAAACTTATATGGGAGTCGAAATAAACGATGATAAAAACGGATTTATGGGTAATGGAAATGCGCTTAAAAAACAATTTTTGGGATTTAATGGAACACTCACAAGAGAGCCTTTAAAAAGTGTTGAGCAGCTTTTTACCACTGATACTTCAGGAAATCGTGGTATGCCTAGGACAGATCCTAGCGTAGTTGATAAGTTAAAAAATAAATATCAACCTAATAATCAAGAACCTAAAGCAAGAGCAAACGAAAAAAATTAAATAATGAAAAAGGCAATTTTTATTTTAACCATGTTTTCAATGTGTATAAACTTACACAATGAAAGGGATTTACTATTCTTTAAGTGCGATATGCCCGAAATAAATAAAACGTTAGTATTTAACTCACCACTAAAAATAAAAGAAGTAAGGCGAAAGAAGTTGTATTTTAACAATGATATTTATGCAAGTTATTATTTCTTAGATTCATTAAAAAAAATTATCGCAGAAATATGGGTTAAAAAAAATTCTTGCCTTAGTAGTATAGGATATGAAAATTATATTTCACACGAAATTCATTATCAACAACTTTTTCAAGAGAAATTATATTCGGAGTCTAAAAATGATTTCTTCCCGCATAATTTTTTTTCTTACAGTTTTTTAAAGACAAAAAAAGGGAATTTATTGGCAGCAAAATATAGTTTGAATCCTGATACCATTCCAGAAAAAATTGTTATCAGTATGGAAAATGAAATAGAGTCTTTTAGACCTGACAAAAATATATTTTCAACTAACATAGGTTTTCAACTCGATTCTCTAGAAATTAGTTTTTCAATATTCACTACACCATTAGATACGAGCAAGGCACAAATTGAAAAAATTCTTGTTCCGATAGTAAACACTCTTAAAATTTATTAAAGAATTAAGGTATTTCAAATTTTTGAAAAAAAAAAGCGAGAAAAAGTGAGCTGCTCCCCAATTTTCGGACAAAAATTACCAAAAAGATAAGTGTTAAAAAGCAAAGCGGGTAAAATTTTACTTTGGTTTTGCCAAACGTTCATTGACATTGAGGGAAAAAACATAAAAGTGCAAAAAGAAAAATGGCTTTTGTACAATGCAACGTGCGTGGGTTTTAAAAAATAAACCCACGTAGTGCTTGCAAAACGGTTGATAAATTACTATTGCCAGCCCAGTTTCAACAACGGATATTGATAACCAAAACCCGAACAATTATATTTATGATAAGAGCGGCAATATGGTAGCGGATAACTCGCAATCTATGTCTGTATCTTGGTCGCCGTATGGAAAAATACTTCAAAACAACAAGGCTGGTGGTGCGAGTTTAGCGTTTGGTTATAACGCGATGCAGCAGCGTGTGCTAAAACGGGTTGTTTTAGCGGGTGACACCACAAGAACGTATTATATACGCGATGCGCAAGGAAACACAATGGGTGTTTATACGCGACATAATGATTCTGTGAGTTGGCGCGAGCAGTATATTTTTGGCAGTAGTAGGCTTGGACTTTATAGGGCTGATACGTTAGTGAATAAAGGTTTGCAAACAATTTCTAAGCTTTACGAAGGCAAACGAAACTATGAATTGACCAACCATCTCGGTAATGTGATGGCGGTGATTAATGATAGAAAAACGGACAGTTTAAGCGGCACAACGAAAGTTGGTTATAATGCGGTGGTTATTTCTGCTATGGACTACTATCCGTTTGGAATGGGTATAGATTCAAGAACCTATTCATTTTCGAGTTATAGGTATGGTTTTAATGGCAAAGAGAACGACAAAGAGACGGGTGAGCAGGATTATGGGATGAGGATTTACGACCCAAGAATAGGGAAGTTTTTGAGTGTGGATCCGTTGAGTAGGCAATATCCTTTTTATTCACCTTATGAATTTGCTGGAGATACGCCAATAAGAGCAATAGATTTAGATGGTAAAGAGCCATGGTTTACTCCAAATAGAATGTATTCAATTAAATATTACAATCTTTTCAATCATAAAACTGATATTTTCACCGATATGGCTACTAAAGATATAACTAAATATCAAAGCGATGCGATACATAAACTTCAAATGTTTCAAAACGACAATTTTCCATTGTATTCTAAC